>CANJSS010000179.1 GCA_947476955.1 Flavobacteriales bacterium | reverse complement strand
TACATTTCTAGTTGATTGTTCTGTTATCTTACTTACATCTACTACTGTTTTATAGTCATTTACTATCATTATATTTCTCTTTATTATACATCAAACCCTTTAGGAAAGTCCTTTAATACCTAGTTGGGTTTTCTTATTTCTAAATAAATATGTCGGAATTATGGAAAAGTCCGACAGACTTTATTTTTTTAAAAGTTTATTGGAGTACGGTCAAAAAATTGGTTCTGTTTCGATTATCTTCGCACCATTCTTGATGAGCCCTTTGGCTCTGAGGAAGTAAAAAAAGTTCGACACGAGTCGCAAATCTTGAGTGAGTTTTAGGTTAGATATTGGAAGATTTCTTTCTACTAGAAAACAAAAACGGCTAAAAGAAATTTTAGCCGTTTTTTATTATATAGAATTACAATCTCTGTATTGAATATTTTATTTTTTGTTTAAATATCATTTACAAAAAAAGTGGTTGATTATTTATTTTTTTTCAACCATTTCCAACCAAGCTTGCACTTGTTTTTCTGAAATGGGTTTTAACACAATGGTTTGATTGGCATCTAATAAATACATTGTTGGCGTTCCGAAAACACAATAATCGACCGCGGCTTTGGATTCCCAACCTTTATAGTCGCAAATAGAAATCCATGGAAAATCTGCTGTAAAATCAGTGTATTTTTTTGGTTCTGTATCCAAAGACGCAAAGACGATTTCCAAATCATATTTGGTTTTCCAATCGCTGTAAAAGGGTTTTAATTTTGGTATTTCTTCTTGACATTTGCTACACCAACTGGCACCAAAAACTACCAATCTATATTTTGTTTTAATGTCGGATAATTTGGAAAAAGGTTTGGAAGCATTCTCAAAAACAATATTTGGTGCTATTTTTCCCTTTGCCATTTTTCGGTATTGTTCAAACAAGGCTTCGTGTTTGGAATCCATTTCACAATTTTGAGAATTGAGCATGGCTAGCGCCAAATGTTCCGCAGCCTGAAAAAGACTTCTTTTTTCAAAAAGACGAAATAGATATTCGGCAACATCTTGTTTTAATACGGGATGATTTTCCAACGATTTCAAGATTGCATCCGTGCTAAAATTGACATGAGCACATACATTCTCTATGTTTCCGTGGCTTTCCATTAATAAAAAATAACCATCGAGCAATTCTCTGTACAAACCCGATTGAACTAGATTTTTGTCTGCAAAATCCATTTCATTGAAAAACCTTTCGTGGTTGGGCATTTGTTCAATAGAATGATTTGCGGTTATAGGCATGTCTTGCAACAATTTGCGGAGTTTTAGATAATAAATCGCATAGGCGTTTTGGGGAAGAGTGGCTAAAAATGTAGGAAGTGCTTTTTGGCGAAAATCAATTTCGGCGTCAATCCATCCTATTTTTTGAATAGAAAACGGTATTTCTTTTTCGTAAATTGGTTTTAAATAAAGAAGTCCCGCTAAAATATTTTGGGATTGTTGTGCCAATGCAACCCCGTCGGTAAAAGCATTATTTTCCAGAGAATTCTTGAATTTTATGGATTCTATTGCTTCCAAATCGGGCCATTTCATTTCGAAGTTTTCGTGATTTAAAAGTACAATAATACTTTTTGAGTCTTTTATTGCTAGCACTGCCGCCCCAACAAAGGAAGCAGGATAAGCAATGGCAAAGTTTCCATTATCATCTGCAAATACTTTGTTTAGCAATGAATCGCCCATCATAGTATATCCTTTGAGAAGCACTTCTTTGTTTTTTGCTTCTGGAATCATTCCTTTTATTGCAAATTCCTTTTGGGCATTACTTACGTTCCAAATTAAAAGCAAGACATAAAATAATTGTATGTTTTTCATTTTATAAATCTAATTTTTGATACAGCGAACAGAAGCACCTATAGAACGCTGTCCGCTGTAATAAGATATACCGAAATCAGAAATAGAAACTGTTAGCGATTGGACAGTGCTAGTCCATAATGATCCAGCAGCATAACCTATAGAAAACGAATTACTTGGATATATTTCTGGCGTTGCTGGAAATTTAAACCCACCTGAAGGGCCATTTGAAAATGCGGAATTGGTATTCGTAATATTGTAGGCATTGAATTCATTTAGGAATTCGGTATATGTCGGGATCCGAAACCCTGCTGGACATGGGTTATTAGTCCCATCAACCCCTTGCCATAACGAATTATTTGGGCTAACTCTCCAGTCTGCGGCATTTAGAATGAATAACGCATTTCCTGGAGTATCTGAAGTAGTTGTCGTTGTTCCATTTGTAAGTGCTCCTCCATGGGACCAGGTATAATTCATACTCGCATGACCATCATTTCCCCGACCCCATTGATACAAACAACCATAAGCCATATAGTCGAGGGTTGAATTAGCCGAGCGACTGGCACCTAGGTTTCTATCCATCCACGTTTTTCCAGTACTAGATGTAATTTCCACCACAGTAGTAGGAACAGTTCCGTCGCAAATGGCATTAGCTGGATTTACAGGTATTACGGCATTCGAATTACTTGAAGCAACCGAATTGCCAACTGCATTTCTGGCTACTACCGAAAATGTATAGGAAGTCCCATAGGTTAAACCCATAACCGTAATTGGAAAAGTTGTACTTGTTACGGGGAAAGTTGCAGGGTTTGAAGTTACCGTATAATCGATAATAGCAGTTCCGCCATTTGAAGCAGGTGCTGTAAATCCTATCGAAGCAGTTCCATATCCTCGGGTTGCTTCAACATTGGTTGGTGCATCAGGAATTGTTGTCACAACTGGAGTTATCGAATTAGAAGGATTAGAAGCAACCGAATTGCCAACTGAATTTCTGGCTACTACCGAAAATGTATAGGCGGTTCCATTGGTTAAACCTGTAACCGTAATTGGTGAAGATGTGTATGTTGCGGTAAACCCATCAGGGTTTGAAGTTACCGTATAATCAATAATAGCGCTTCCGCCATTTGAAGCAGGTGTTGTAAACGTGACAGTTGCCTTCTGTGAAATAGTTGAGCTAGCAGTTACAGTGGTTGGTGCATCAGGAATTGTATTTGTTCGAACTG
>CANJSS010000178.1 GCA_947476955.1 Flavobacteriales bacterium | reverse complement strand
TTACGATATCCTATCAGCTTTGTTGATGCAATCGGAGGAAGAATAATTGTTTAATTAATTTAAAATTTGAAGTATGAAAATTTACACATTTCTATTTTGTGCATTCATTGGAAGCATAATTTTATTGGCAACACCAAGTTGCGAAAAAAACAAAGATTGCACCGAAACTAACATCGGTAAGTCGGGAGGAAATAATAGCCATAACTTCGGAATGAACTGTATGAATTGCCATAAAAGTGGTGGCGAAGGCAAAGGCTGTTTTACAGTTGCAGGAAGTGTTTCCAATAGCAGTTTAACTTCCCCATTAACTGCTGGAACAGTTAAATTGTACACTGCAGCCAATGGTGGAGGAACGCTGAAACATTCTATTCAAATAGATTCAAAAGGAAATTTTTACACTACGGAATCAATCGACTATACTGGATTGTATGCAGCAATTACCAGTGCAAATGGCACAACCAATTACATGGGTTCGCAATTGTCATCTGGTTCGTGTAACTCTTGTCACGGCGCTTCAACATCCAAACTTTTTGGAAACTAAATTACCATTTCATAAAATAGTTGTAGCATGAAAAAAAGCCACATTCAAACTGAAGTAGATGCTTGGTACTTGTATGCGATACTTGCTGAAAAGGAAGAAGATCCGATTATTGCCAATGTTTTTAGTCAAATGTCTGAGATTGAAAAAAGCCATGCAGTTGAGTTTGCCAAAAAAATGTCTTTGACTTTTGATCAAATTTCCAAACCATCTTGGCGCGCGAAAGCACTGAATAGGATTGGTAAAATATTTGGCTACGATTATGTTCTCGGTGCCTTAATGGATACGGAAAAAAGTCTATCCGATGCAGTAATGCGCCAAAAAGAAAATAGAAAGATTCAATTAACAGGCAACGAAGATTCGCACGTTAAAATTCTGCGTTCGATTTTAGAAAACGAAGAAAGGGTAAATGGAACGCAATTGTCTCGTTTTGAAAAACGCCACCGCTCTGTTGGTGGGAATGCAATTCGAGCAGCCGTGCTTGGTGGAAATGATGGATTGGTGTCTAATTTTAGTTTGGTAATGGGAATTGCTGGGGCAACAGTAGGCCAATCTGGTGTGCTACTTGCTGGATCTGCTGGACTATTGGCCGGCGCTTTATCGATGGCTTTGGGGGAATGGATTTCCGTAAAAAGCTCTCAAGAACTCTATGAAAATCAAATGGAGCTTGAGATGGAAGAGTTGGAAACCAATCCGGAAGGCGAAAAAAAAGAATTGAAATTGATTTATATGTCCAAAGGAATTCCTGAGGCACAAGCAATTGAAATTGTGGAAGAATTAATGAAAGATAAAATCCAAGCCCATCAGGTTTTGGTGAAGGAAGAATTGGGTATTAATGCTGAAGAGCTACAAGGTTCTGCTATGGAAGCGGCACTTTCATCGTTTTTCTTGTTCGGAATTGGAGCAGTGATTCCCGTCCTACCTTTTATGTTCACAGAAGGAGTACAAGCAATTGTTTTGAGTGCTGTTTTTAGTTCTATTGGTTTGTTTTTAATTGGAGCGGCAATTACATTGTTTACAGGAAAAAATGTTTGGTATTCTGGTTTTAGACAAGTGTTTTTTGGTTTGGCCGCAGCGGCTGTCACCTTTGGAATTGGTAAACTGATAGGATTTTCCCTCGCAGGATAAAAACCAATATTAAAATTTGTAGTAATAAAAGTGTAGTATAAATCAATTTAAAATTTAAGAGTATGAATCAGGCACATGTTCATTTAACAATTAATCATTTACCGATAATTCTTCCTATCGCAGGGGTTTTGATCGTAATTGGAGGTTTAATTTTTCGTTCTGAATTAGTTAAAAGAATGGGTTATTTCCTTTTTATTGTTGGCGCAATAGCCACTTTGCCCAGTATGAATTCCGGTGAAGGAGCCGAGGAAATAGCCGAAAACATTGCAGGTGTAACCGAGGATTTTATCCATGAGCACGAAGAAAAAGCAGAAGTTTTCGCGATATTTAGTTACATATTGGGAGCCCTTTCTTTATTTGGAATGTGGGCAAGTTGGAAAGCAAAGAGCTTCTCAAAAATACTATCCTTAGCTATCGTTCTTTTCACTTTTGTTGTTTTGTTTTTAGGGAAAGAAACTGGAACATCTGGCGGGGAAATTAGACACACTGAAATTAGATCTGGTCAAGCAGCACAATCTGCAGGCGAAGCAGAGGAAGAACACGAAGATTAAAAAAAACATTTGTAGAATAAAAACGTGGAGGAATTATCCTTCGCGTTTTTTTATGGAAAAACCAGATCTTTTGACCAAATCGTGGCATTGCCGCAACTATCTTTCACAATAAGTTGCAAACTGTGCTTACCTGTGAGAGAAATTGAAGGGTTAAAAATTAAATAATTCCCCTTGGTTTCGTATTCAATAAGTTCCCATTTACCATCGATGAATAAATCATACTCCTTAATTTCAGTTTCGTTTTCGATTACTTTCCAGGTTAAGCGCGCTTTTGATATTAATGCTTCGTTACCGACAAAATTCAATGGTTTTACTAGTGGTGAAATAGTGTCTACAGCCAATTGAAAAGTTCCCAAAAACTTCGATTCTGCAACTGCCCAATTTTGCTCTAAACTACTTGAAAGTGAATACCTTTTTCCTCCCGCCGTCATAACACGAATGAAGTATTTGGTTGATGGAATTATCGATTTTGATGGTAATTTTAATTTTACAGTTACAGGATTTTGAATTGGAACAGCAGGATCTCCAAATGTAAAGGTCTCACTCAAGGAAAGATTTTTTAAAGTTGGTTCGTAGAAAGTAAATTTTTGCGCCGAAAAAAAAGCATTTTCTCCTTGATAAACATAGTTGGAATCCGGAAAAAAATAGTTCCAGGACGGGAATAAATTAACCGTTGAAAAAAGCTTTCCTGGCGCAACTTTTAGCTTGAATTTTAGCTCTGAATGGTTCGCATTTGGATCCGTTACAGTATAGGTTATTTGCAAACTATCCTCTGGTTTTAAACTTAGAATACCAGAATTTCCGCTTTTATAAATTTCTAAGGGATTGTGCTGGGTTTT
>CANJSS010000177.1 GCA_947476955.1 Flavobacteriales bacterium | reverse complement strand
TTTTTTTTCTAAATTCAGTAATTTCTCCAACAATTTGTCGAATTCATAATCAGAGATTAGCGGATTACTTTCCACATAATACAAGTGATTATGGTAATTTATTTCTTTCGATAACCGAAGAATTTCTTCTTTTGCTTCGTCCTTATTCATTTCGTGAAATTACGGCTTTTCTGCCTTAATCATGCGCATCTTACCTTGTAAATCTTTCCTCATCTCCATGTTAACAAAACCAATTAACTTGAGAATATCGACTATTTCTTTGCTTAAATCCTCGTGTATTTCAAAAAATAACTTTCCTCCTGATTTTAAATTCAGATGAGCATTTTTTCCAATTTCACGGTAAAAAATCAATGGATCTTCATTCGAAACAAAGAGTGCAAGGTGCGGTTCGAAGGCTAGAACATTTTCTCGCATTTCTATCTTTTCTTTCATTGGAATATAAGGCGGATTTGAAACCCAGATTTCTGAATTTTGAAGTTGACTTGACACGGCAGAATCTGGAATTTTAGCATCGCTTAATAGCGTTGTGATGGATAGATTTAATTTTTTTGCATTTTCCTGCGTTAGCAGCAAAGCTTCTTGAGAAATATCTGTTGCAAAAACTTGAGCATTTGAAAAGTAAGATTTCAATGCAAGTGCGATACAGCCTGATCCTGTGCAAATATCGGCAATACGTATTGAGCTATTTTTTGGAAATTCTTGTGTTATCCAATCTACTAGTTCCTCTGTTTCTGGTCGCGGAATCAATGCACGCGAATCCGTTGCTATTTCCAATCCAAAGAAAAAGGTTTTACCGATAATATATTGAAATGGCTCGTTAGAAAGTAAACGTTTTACAACAGATCGAAAAAACAATAAATCCGATTCGGAAAGTAAATTAGTATCGCACAATACATATTCCGAAGCAGTCAAGTTTAAACGAGCCATTGCAGTTTCTTTAAACATGAATTTTAGTTCGCTTTCCGAAAAATGATCTTGTAATCGTTCTTTAAAATAGCTTTTTACTGCCTGGATAGTATTTGTTTGTACGAACACGATTTTTTTTTCACAAAAATACATTATACATTGGAAAACAATCCATTCCTTTTAAAACGATTTATTGAAAATAAAGTGAAAAAGAAAATCAGAATCTGTAATACTCCAGAAAGAACGGCTTGAATTCGATTTATTTTTAAAATCAAAACCTATCTTTGCTACTTAAAAATAGCATATGCACGCAGAAGATTTGGCGGTTTTAAAAGAATTTTATAAAATTATCACACCAAACAAGCAGGAAATGTTTGAGCGCATAGCGGCTGATCGAACAAAACATCTCACTGTGGCAATGGAAAATATATACCAGGAACACAATGCTTCTGCCGTTTTACGTTCTTGCGATTGCTTTGGAATTCAAGAATTACACGTAATAGAAAAAGACAACCAATACAAAGTTCAACGCGACATAGCTCTCGGCGCTGGAAGATGGGTAGACATGTTCAATTACGATCGTGGAACAGAACCATCCATTGATTGCATAAATAATTTAAAATCGAAAGGTTATCGGATAGTTGCAACAACTCCGCACACGAGCGACACAACAATAAACAATTTGAATATAGAAACTCCGATCGCTTTGATTTTTGGAACAGAAAGAAGAGGTATATCGCCTGAAATCATGGAAGTTGCAGACGAATTTGTAAAAATTCCAATGTATGGTTTTACCGAAAGTTTCAATATTTCTGTTTCTGCAGCGATAACTTTAAATGTTTTAAGACAACGATTGGAACAGAGTGAAATTAATTGGAAACTTTCTACAGAAGAGGAAACCAGTTTAAAATTAAAGTGGTGTCGAAAAATTTTGAATGGTGGACAAGCATTGGAAGATGAAATTCGAAAACGTTTATTTAAAAAAGATTAATATATTTGTAGCGACTTTTTCAAGTCATTAGTTAATAACAAATTACTTTAATAAAATCACGATCATGGGAAGAGGAGATAAAAAAACGACGAAAGGTAAGCGAACAATGGGTTCTTACGGAAATACGCGTAAGAAAAAAAGTTCAGCTGTCGTTGTTAAACCTTCTGTAAAGAAAGCAACCGTAAAAGAAGCAAAGGTTGTTGAAAAGAAAACTGTTGCTAAGAAAGTAGCAGCTCCGAAAGCCGAAACAGTAAAAAAACCTGCAGCGGTTAAAAAACCTGCAGCGGCGAAGAAAGAAGTTCAGAAAACAGAAGAATAAATAAGAAATAGAATCGAAGCTGTCAATTTTGGCAGCTTTTTTTTTGAACTATTCTTTGGTGAAAAAAGAAATGCTGCGATTAAATTCTAGAACTTCTTTTTTTGAAATTTGTAGTGTACCTTTAATTGTTATTAAAAACGTGTAACATGAAACATAATTTTGGAGCGGGACCTTGCATTTTGCCGCAAGAAGTATTCCATCAGGCAGCGGAAGCTGTTCTTGATTTTAATGGACTTTCAATTTTAGAAGTTTCCCACCGCCACAAAGACTTTGTTGCCGTGATGGATGAAACAATGGATTTAGTCAAAACGGCGCTACATGTTCCTTCTGGTTATTCAGTTGCTTTCCTCCAAGGTGGTGCAACGCTTGGATTTACAATTGCAGCATTGAATATGTTGAGAGAAACAAAAAAAGCTGGTTACATTAACACAGGTGTTTGGGCAGCAGGAGCAATTAAAGAAGCAAAAAAAGTTGGTGTGGACGTATCTGTTTTTGCATCATCAGAAGATAAAAATTTCTCCTATATCCCGAAGGATTATACCATTCCTTCTGATGTTGACTATATTCATTTTACATCAAACAATACAATTTACGGAACACAATTTAAAGAATTCCCAAAAACGAATTTACCATTAGTGTGTGATATGTCGTCCGATATTTTTTCCAAAGAAATCAATGTTGGGGATTTTGATTTGATTTACGCAGGAGCGCAGAAGAACCTTGGACCAGCCGGAGCAACACTTTACATTGTAAAAGATGAAATACTAGGAAAATCCACTTCTTCCTTTATGCCGACTTATTTGGACTTGCAACAGCACGTAGAAAAAGAATCGATGTTAAATACACCTCCAGTTTTTTCAGTTTATGTCGCGATGTTGAATCTTCGTAATTTACTAGCAAATGGAGGAGTAAAAGAAATGGAAATAAAAAATAATGCAAAAGCAGCATTATTGTATGACGAAATTGATAGCAACCCATTGTTTAGAGGAACAGTTGCATCGGAAGACCGATCTAATATGAATGTTACAT
>CANJSS010000176.1 GCA_947476955.1 Flavobacteriales bacterium | reverse complement strand
ATATCCTATTTGGAAGTTTTCAGCATAAAAAGAACTCAAAAATCCACTTGGATTTGACTCCGCGATTTTTGGCAAATAAATTAAAAAGAATAAGTTTAAGCTAAGATTGACAACTACATTTCCTATTTTGATTATGGCATAAACTATTGGTTTTTGAAACGCTCTTAATTTCGAAAAAGGGACAATTACAAGTGCATCAAGTACCAATATCCAAATGGTATAAGTAATATATTGAACGTCGATTCCAGAAAAGGAAGCTAATGCACTTCGAAAAATTAATGCAGGAAATAAAAATAGTATTGTGGACCAAAAAACAGAAACTGTTGTAGTTTCAACAACCGATTTTTTATCGGTTTCGTTATTGTAAAATCTAAAAAATGAAGTTTCCATGCCGTAAGCCAAAATGACATTGAAGAAAATCATGTAGGCAAAAATGATAGAAACTTTTCCATATTCTTCTTTTGGAAGCAAATTGGTATAAAGTGGCACCAATAAAAAGCTGAACATTCGCGGCAAAACCGTTGCAAGTCCATATATAGCCGTTTGTTTAAATAGATTTTTATATAATCCCAAGAGTTTGCCTATTTGATTAGAAAACAAAAATAACCATTTCTTTGGTTAAATATTGATTTTCTTGATTCAATATAATTAGATTTAATGCAAGCCATTTACGACAACCCTTCTTCGTTAATCATTTTGATAAAGTGAAACCCTCTTGGTTCATAGCCTTGATTATAATAAAACCGATGTGCTATAAAATTGCCCGTAAAAGCATCCAAAACAATCATAGTACATCCTAATTCTATTGCTTTTTGATTTACAAAATCGGTAAGAAGTTTTCCAATTCCTTTAGAACGATGATTTGGATGAACAATGAAATTATCTACTTCCAAATATTTTCCAGACCAAAGTTTAGTTCCAGACCAACAACCCGTTAGTCCAAGAATTTCTTCCTTGTCGAAAACGGCAATTTGAGTATAATTATGTGGAATCATCTCTATTAAATAGGACTCGTATTTTTCTAAAGTAAATTTAGGATACAAATGCTTCATGATTTCAAATTGAGCAAGCATTTCCTCAATTGTGGTAAGTTCTATTGTTTTCAAGGGTTGTAGTATTAAAATTTAGATGCTTTTATAATATAAAATTAAACAAAAAAAGAGCCACGATAAACGTAGCTCTTCAATATATTTTAGAATAAAATCTTATCCTTTCAAAGCATCGCATTTGAAAATTTGAAAAAAATTTTATTTTTTTCTTATCCTTTCAAAGCTTCCGCTCCACCAACGATTTCTAAGATTTCGTTAGTAATAGCAGCTTGACGTGCTTTGTTATAAGTTAATTTCAACTGATCTCTTAAATCTGTTGCGTTGTCTGTTGCTTTATGCATCGCAGTCATACGTGCTCCGTGTTCAGAAGCGAATGAATCTCTAATACCTTTGTATAATTGTGTTTTCAATGATTTTGGAATCAAAGTCAAAACAATTTCTTCTTTTGAAGGTTCAAAGATATAATCACCAGTTGAAGCTGGTTTGTCTGATTTTATTGGAGCCAAAGGCAAAAATTGTTCTGTTTGAACAATTTGTGTAGCAGCATTTTTAAATTGATTATACACCAATTCTATTTTGTCATACTCACCAGAAACAAATTTTTGAGTTAATGTTTCAGCGATTTTAGTAACATTTTCGAAAGTCAAATCATCAAAAACAGGACTTTGGTTATCCACCACAGCATGCGTTTTTGTTAATATGTCATTTCCTTTTTTACCAATAGCAAAAACATCCACTTGTTTTCCTTCGTAATAAATAGAACGTGATTTCACTTCCTTAATTACATTACTATTAAAAGCACCACACAATCCTCTATTTGAAGTTATGGCTACCACTAATACTTTTTTGATTTCACGTTGTGTTGTGAACTCCCCACCTACATCTCCGTCAAGAGTTGCAGAAAGATTTTGTAATAATTCCGTTAATTTTTCGGCATAAGGGCGCATCGCTGTGATAGCATCTTGTGCTTTCTTAAGCTTTGCTGCAGAAACCATTTTCATTGCCGAAGTGATTTGCATCGTCGATGAAACGGAAGTAATTCTATTACGGATTTCCTTTAAATTTGCCATTTTATTATGGGTATTGGATTATTGGGTTTAAGGTGTTGGGTCAGAAATATCTAAAACCTAACACCCAAAACCTAGAACCTAATTAGTTATATTTTGCTGAAACTTCTTTTGCTACTGCCTCAAGTACATCTGTAATTTCGTCAGTCAATTTTCCTGCTTTCAACGCGTCAAGAGTAGCTCTGTTTTTGTTGTTTAAGTATTCCAAGAAATCTTTCTCGAATTCTTTAACTTTATTAACAGGAACATTTCTCAACAAGTTTTTAGAACCAGCGTAGATAATAGCCGTTTGATCTTCAACAGTATAAGGGTCATTAAGATTTTGTTTCAAGATCTCAACATTTCTTTTTCCTTTTTCAATTACGTTTAAAGTAACGGCATCTAAATCAGAACCGAATTTAGCAAACGCTTCCAATTCACGGTATTGTGCTTGATCTAGTTTTAAAGTACCTGCTACTTTTTTCATTGATTTAATTTGTGCATTTCCTCCAACACGAGATACAGAAATACCTACGTTGATCGCTGGACGAACACCTGAATTAAACAAATCTCCATCAAGGAAAATCTGACCATCAGTAATCGAAATTACGTTTGTTGGAATATAAGCAGAAACGTCACCAGCTTGAGTTTCGATAATTGGCAAAGCAGTCAAAGAACCACCTCCTTTTACGATACCTTTCAATGAATCTGGTAAATCATTCATGTCTTTTGCAATTCCATCATCAGCAATTACTTTACAAGCACGTTCTAATAAACGAGAGTGTAAGTAAAAAACGTCTCCAGGATATGCTTCACGTCCCGGTGGTCTTCTTAATAAAAGAGAAACCTCACGGTAAGCAACAGCTTGTTTAGATAAATCATCATAAACAATTAAAGCTGGACGACCAGAATCTCTAAAATATTCACCAATTGCAGCACCTGCCATTGGAGCATATACTTGCATTGGAGCTGGATCAGAAGCATTAGCAGCCACAATTACTGTGTAAGCCATTGCACCTCTTTCTTCCAACATTTTTGCGATTCCTGCTACAGTTGACGCTTTTTGTCCAATTGCAACATATATACAGAATACAGGTTTTCCTGCATCGTAAAATTCTTTTTGATTCAAGATGGTATCCAAACAAACGGTAGATTTACCTGTTTGACGGTCACCAATAACTAGCTCACGTTGTCCACGACCTACTGGAATCATTGCATCTACTGCT
>CANJSS010000175.1 GCA_947476955.1 Flavobacteriales bacterium | reverse complement strand
GGTTTGGGCTTGCTCTGGCGAAAGAGTATTTATTTTATTGGCCGTTTCTAAAATTAAAGGTTTCAAAATTTCAAATGGAACCTCGTGTTCTTTGCAAATATCGTTTCCTATTTGATACAAATGATTTACAAAATTATTTACAAAAACTGCCGCCACATGCAGGGATTTTCGTTGATCGGAAGTAATTTCAAATACCTTGTCTGAAATTGCCATCGCTACTTTTTTCAATAATTGTAAATCGGTTTCGTTTTCTGCTTCCAAGCAAAGCGGAATTTCTTTAAAATTCACCTCTTTATTTTTAGTAAATGTTTGAAGCGGATAAAAAACACCTTTTCGATTTGTTGCACTCAAGTCTTCTAGAGCAACGCTTCCCGAAGTGTGCACTACTAATTTATTTGCAAAAGGAAGTTGGACAGAAACCGTTGCAATTGCGTCATCGGAAACTGCAATTAGGTATAAATCTACTTCTTGTAATTGCTTGTAATCGCTTACAATTTTAGTAGCATCCAATAGGTGCGAAAGGGAATTTGGATTGCGGGAATACACTTGTACCAACTCTAAATTTTCTGCTTTTGAGAAAGCCGAAATTAAATGTTGTGCTACATTTCCGGAACCAATTATGCTGATGGATATCATTCGGTAAAAATATTCTTTTTTTTTGAATTGGGATAGTAATGTTTTTTAAAGTAAACTTTTAAAAGTTAGACACGAATTGCACGAATTTTCACTAATTATATTGATTACTATTTAATTTCACGAATTTATCAGCCTTTGGCAGATTAATAATTCTTTGTAGTTAGACACGAATTGCACGAATTTTCACTAATTATATTGATTACAATTGGATTTCACGAATTCCAAGATTAGTGAAATTAAAACAAAATGAAGATTCGTGTTAATTCGTGAAATTCGTGTTGAAAACAATTCGTTAGGAAAATAAATTTGCATTACATTCATTTACTCAAATAAACACCTCTTAAAAATGACTTAAAACCTTTTTAATTAAATAAAAATCCACAATTTTAATTTACTTTTGTAATCCCTAAATTTAGGTGTACTAATAAAATTTTCTAATGAATACAAAAATATTTTCTTTCCTGTTTTCCACTCGATTAATGGCGGTTTTATTTTTAACTTTTGCATTAACAATGGGAATCGGAACCTTTATTGAGAGTTATTACAATACCGATACTGCACGGGTTTGGATCTATAATGCATGGTGGTTTGAGGCAATTATGGTGTTCTTCATGATTAATTTTGCAGGAAATGTTAAACGCTACCAGTTGTATAAAAAAGAAAAATGGGCAACCTTATTGTTGCACGTTTCATTTGTATTCATCATTTTTGGTGCTTTCATCACTCGATACGTTAGTTACGAAGGAATGATGCCAATTCGCGAGGGTGCTTCTTCTAACCAATTTTTTTCAGATAAAAATTACCTTACTTTTTTTGTAGATGGACAACATAATGGCGAGTTGAAAAGAAGAATCTTTGAAAAACCTCTTATTTTATCTCCAGCTGTTTATCCTCCATTTGCAAGTAACTACTTTTCTGTATCGGATAAATTTGATGCTATTCCTTTTAAAATTAGTTACAAAAATTTTATCATTGATGCTAAAGACACTATTAAGCAATCCCAAAACGGAACTTTGTATCTTAAAATGGTCGAATCGGGTGGGGGTTCTCGACACGAGCATTATCTTAAATCAGGTGTTATTAAAGACATTCATAACGTACTTTTTGCATTTAACAAGCCTACCAAAGGCGCTATCAATATTACTACTACAGCAGCAGGAACTACTATTGACGCACCATTTGATGGGCAATTTATGCGAATGGCAGATAAATTTCAAGGAACTTTAGCCAAAGAGGTACTACAACCCTTAATGTTTCGATCCTTGTATAAAGTGGGTGGTGCACAATTTGTTTTTCCGGACCAACCCATTAAAGGAATACAAGATGTGGTTTCGGGTAATAATCTAAAGTCAAAAAAATCTAGCGATGCTTTGATTTTAACAATTGATTCGGAAGGAAAATCGGAAGACGTTACCCTTATGGGTTCTAAAGGCTCTGTTGGCGAACCGCAAGTAGTGAAAATTGGCAAATTAGAATACACACTTTATTTTGGTAGCAAAGTATATACCTTGCCGTTTACTATTGCTTTGAATGACTTTGTTGCAAAAAAATATCCAGGTACCGAAAAGAGTTATTCTTCTTATGAAAGTAAAGTTACAGTTGCCGAAAACGGAAAGAAATTGGATGCTGCGATTTACATGAACCATATTTTAGACTATGGTGGGTATCGATTTTTTCAGTCTTCTTTTGACCCCGATGAAAAAGGAACCGTTCTTTCGGTAAACCACGATTACTGGGGAACTTTAATAACTTACATTGGATATTTCATGTTGTTTTTTGCTATGTTGTGTATTCTATTTGTAAAAAACACCCGTTTTGCCGATGTGAAACGAAAATTAGAAGATGTGAAAGTGAAAAAGTCTAAATTGTTGTCGGTGCTTATTTTGTTATTGTCCTTAAATGGTTTTGCACAACACCAACCTCATTCAGCAAAATTCAATTATTTAGATTCTATTTTAAAATATAAAGTTCCCGAAGCACAAGCCGAAAAGTTTGGTCGTTTGGTAATTCAAGACGATGGTGGAAGGATGAAACCAATTAATACTTTTTCGTCAGAATTACTCCGTAAGGTGAGTAAAAAAGACACCTATGAAGGAATGAATTCCGATCAGGTTTTTATTTCGATGTCGCAATTTCCAACTGCTTGGTTTGAGTTGCCTGTGATTTATATCAAAATTGGAAACGATAGCATCCGTAAAATTATCGGAGTAAATCCAGAAGATAAGTACGTTACTTTTAGATCACTATTTGATACTAAAGGAAATTATAAATTAGGTTCTTATTTGGACGATGCTTATAAAACCAATACGCCCAATCAGTTTCAAAAAGACTTTATTGAAGTAGATAAAAAAGTCAATTTGATGAACGCGGCTTTAAGCGGAAATATTTTAAAATTATTTCCAATTCCGAATGAAAAAAATAACAAATGGTTGTCGTTTTTAGAAATTAACCATCCAATGGGAAATGATTTGGATGCTATTAAAAACGCTTTGCCCTATTATTTTGATGCATTGGCAAAAGCTTCTAAAACCAAAGATTATACCCTGGCAAATACCATGTTGCTAGGTTTAGAAAATTATCAAAAGAAATACGGAAAAGCAGTTCGACCTTCCGACCAACAAATATCTTCCGAGATTTTGTTAAACAAATACGACGTATTTAAAAACCTATTTTGGTTGTACATGCTTGCCGGTAGTTTGATGCTAATCATGGTTGTTGTAAGTATTTT
>CANJSS010000174.1 GCA_947476955.1 Flavobacteriales bacterium | reverse complement strand
AATGTGGTGGAATTCTATCTATGGAGTGTCCAACTTGCTATAATCCTGTAATTTCTTTTGTTCAAGACAGCATAAAATATGAGGTAGTGCCCAATTCCTTGCATGTGGTGAATGAATGAAATCGTAGAAAAATTCCCTACTTCCGTATATTCGAGGTAAAATATTCGAGTAAACGATTAGTATTCTGTAGAACTTAAAAAAAGGATCACACTATTTACAAAAGGATGTCCTTGCTATTTTAGCTTTTCAGCAAAAATCTTTTTAAATTTCTCCACTTTTGGTCGCACTACAGCCTGACAATACATATTCTCAGGATTCCGCTCAAAGTAATCTTTATGGTAGGCTTCCGCAGTGTAAAAATTCTGCAACGAAGAAATTTCGGTTACAATTGCGTTATCCCAAACTCTCTCCTGGCTTAAACGCTCTTTGTAAGCCTCAGAAATTCGTTTTTGTTCCTCATCGTGGTAAAATATTACCGAACGGTATTGTGAGCCTATATCGTTACCTTGTCTATTCAATTGTGTAGGATCGTGCACAAACCAAAACACTTCCAGTAACTGTTCAAATGTAATTTGTTCATCGTCAAAAATGATGCGTGCAACTTCTGCGTGACCAGTTTTTCCGCTACATACACTTTGATATGTGGGATTTTCTGTTTCCCCTCCAGCATATCCTGGAAACACAGTTATTATGCCTTTCATTTGGGCGTAACATGCTTCGATACACCAAAAACACCCAGCTCCAAATGTCGCTTCCTTTTCCATATTTTCATTTATTTTTGAACCTACATCTATTATTTTTCGTTCTATTTTCAAAAACAGAAAAATAATAAACACATTAATTTCCTTTTCCAATTAAACTATCAGAACTACGATTTTGTTTAAACAGCTAAAATAAAAAGAAAATCTCTACGATATGACTGTTAATTGGGCTTTAGGAGTACTTTTGTCGCATGATTAGAAAATATAGCCGTAATTTCTGGATTCTTTCGATTGCAATGTTTCTTTTCATGATGAGTTTCA
The DNA here is from genome assembly GCA_947476955.1 of Flavobacteriales bacterium. Lineage (GTDB taxonomy): Bacteria > Bacteroidota > Bacteroidia > Flavobacteriales_D > Crocinitomicaceae > M0103. Next base: position 2,444 of record CANJSS010000174.1, on the reverse strand, counting down.
ATCTCATTTTACCAGAATTAAATCAGTTCATCACTGATTTAGGCGGAAAAGAATACAAAGGTTGGATTATCACGCTTTTTACTATTTCAGCAGCTATTTCTAGGCCTTTTTCCGGAAAATTATCCGATACTATTGGTAGGAAAAAAGTAATGAATATTGGAATTTTGGTCTGTTTCATTGTTTCTCTTCTTTATCCTTTATCTTTTTCAATCTGGTTTTTTCTCGTTTTGCGATTTCTTCACGGATTCAGTGCTGGTTTTTTGCCAACTGGCGCAACGGCCTTGGTAACGGATATTTTGCCTTCGGATAAACGCGGACAAGCAATGGGAATCTGGGGAACATTTATTTCTATTGGGATTGGATTTGGTCAGTTGGCCGGTTCTTGGATCTATATGAATTTTGGTATGAATAATTTATTTATGGTTGCTGCTGGAATAGCAGTTATATCTGGTATATTGATTCAATACGTTAGGGAAACATTAGAAAACAAGCAGAAATTTGAACCCAAACTGCTTAAAGTGAATTGGCAAGATGTATTTGAACCAAGTGTTTTGCCCGCTGCAATCGTAATGTTTTTGACGGCAACTTCTTCTGGAATTATTTTTGTTTTAACACCAGATATGTCTTCCTTTATTGGTATTGAAAATAAGGGTTATTTCTTTGGGATTTATGTTGTTTCAACTATTGTTATTCGATTATTTACTAGTTCATTATCGGATAAAATCGGTAGAAGGAAAACACTTATTTTAGGTGTTTCGATATTAATTATAAGTATGTTGCTTATTGGTTTTGCTAATTCTTTATTAATTTATACCATAGCAGCAATTGTTTTTGGTCTTGCAACTGGAATTTCTAGTCCGACTCTATTCGCCTGGACAGCAGATTTATCGCATAAAGATCGCAGAGGTGTTGGCGCCGGAACTATGTTTATAGCACTGGAATTTGGAATTATGTTTGGTTCCCTTTCCACAATTTTCACCTACAAGAACACATTATCTTCTGTTCCTTATGCTTTTTTGGTTGGTGTTTTATTGGCCGTTATCGCTTTAATTTATTTAATGTGGCACTTAAATAAACGTCATTCAACTACCTGATTATCTGTTCTTAAATATCTTTTTATTAAATAATGTCCAAGGTAAATTAATGGCGTCAATGAAATTGCAATTAGAACCTTTAGAAAATAATTTGTTGGTGCAATTTCCCAAAATGCAGAAAGCGATAAGGAACCTGGTATAACGAACCCAATATATAAAACAATAAAAGTGTCGACCAATTGAGAAATTGCAGTACTTCCAGTACTTCGTAGCCAAATAAACCTATTGCCCGTTTTTCTTTTAATCCAATGAAAAAGGGAAGCATCCAATAATTGAGAAACGAGAAACGCAGCTATACTTCCTACAATTACCATTTGCGCTTGTCCAAAAACTTTTGAGAAATCAGCATCACCTGCCAAATTGGCACCTGGAATAACTTTAGCTGGTAAACTAAGTGCAATCGAAACAATGAGGAAGCAGTATGCAATTAAAATTGCCGTAATCCAGGAAACCCTACGAACTGCTTTTTCGCCATAGAATTCATTGAGAAGATCCGTAAGAATAAATACTACAGGCCAAGGAATAACGCCAACAATCGTAATAAAAGGACCCATTTTCCAATCCCCAAAAGAAAAAAATAATGGAATTTCAATTAGTTTATTACTGATTAATTCCGCTGTAATTGCGTTGGTAACAAATAATCCAACGAGAAAAACAAATAGCCATTGTCTGCGTTGATTTGATTTTGATCCTATAGATTGATTTTCCAAAAGAGACTGATTTTAAAACAAAACGAATATAAACAAACAAGGAAATATGTGAATAGTTTTGGTAAACTTTATTTTTTAACCCCGTAATCCAGGCGCTTGGCTTTAATAAATCTTGGAACGTAATATTTACTGGTTTTAAAATTATCAATTACTACACCGCGTGAAGTGGATGAATGAATGAACTTTATGGCATCTGGCGTCACTTCAATTACCATTGCAACGTGTCCAACTTGCGAGGAATTTGCATTACTTCCCTTAAAAAACATAAGATCACCTGGTTGGATTTCTGCAAGTTTAATGGTTTGGCCAAATTCTGCTAGACCATAACTCGTCCGCGTCAGTTGAAAACCAAAATTTCCAAATACATAATTTATGAACCCAGAACAATCAAAACCAGAAGGTGTTGTTCCGGCATAGCGATAAGGTGTGCCAAGAAATTTTTTGGCAAATGAAATTAACTCGTCTACTTGCTGGCTATTTTTTTTAACCAATGTATCTTTCACCAATGTATCGGTAATACGCAACGTGTCAGAAAAAGATGAAGAAACAATAACTTGTTTTTCAGCCGTTTGACCAAACGAACTTAATGAGATAAAATACCCAAAAAGGAACAAATATTTTAATATGAATTGTTTATCTT
>CANJSS010000173.1 GCA_947476955.1 Flavobacteriales bacterium | reverse complement strand
TCCAATGCACCGCGTGTTTCATCAAGTATTGGACCTCCTTCTCCAAGTTGTTTTGTTGCTATTACTCTTCCATCCACGAATTCTCCTTTTTTAGTTAATCGAAGTTGAAAAAGTGGCGCCATTCCGCTGACTCCATTTAAATTAAACCTTCCATACGTGCAAAAATTCCCCATGGAATACGTGATGAATTTTCCTTTATACGAATCGATAGCGCGTGTAACATGTGGTCCATGACCTAAAACCACATCCGCACCAGCATCAATTGCAACCCGCGCAAATTCATATACATTTCCTCTATTTTCCTCGTAAAATATTTCTGTCTTTCTGGTGACATGTGTTTTTCCGGATCCTTCAGCCCCGCCGTGAAAGGAAACTATAACAATATCGCAGAACGAATTTAACTTGGAAACGACCGATTGTAAAGTTCCATAGTCAGTGATTTGAAGACATGCTGTATTTGGGGCAAATGCCGTCATACCAATAGTAACGCCTTTTACCGTTAAAGTATCCCAAGGACATGTTTCTAATCCTGCAAAACGAAAACCATTTTCCCGCAAAATGCGCGCGGTATTATCGCGACCTTCTTGACCAAAATCGCCCATGTGGTTATTGGCCATGGATAAAAAGTCAAATCCGGCAGTTTTTAATTGAGCCACGAAATATTCCGGCTGACGAAACGCATAACATTTTGATGGGTCGGAACAGCTTTTAACTTTTCCGCCACTATTCAAAATTGTCCCTTCTAAATTTCCAAATGTCACATCTGCTTGCTGAAGGAATTCGTGCATAGGGTTTAATAAAAATAAATCGTTTGGCGGAAGATAACTTTCGCTAGGATAATTAGTACCCATCATAATATCTCCTACTGCCACTAATGTTATTAGCGTATCTTCCATTTCCTTTTGCAGGATTAATTCTTCCTTTTTTTCCTTTTTTATTTTATTCTGTTTGTTGAAAGGAAATAAAAAGAAACTGGAACTACTGATTCCTATGATACTTAATATAAGTGCTATTTTCATTCTGGTTTTCAATTTATTGAGAGCGTTGCGTTAAAATTATTGCCATCTTTTCTTATTTCTTACTGCACATGTGCTTCAGCAGAAATTTATCGTAAAATGTGCTTTCCTATGTTTTCGAAAAAGGCCAAATACGATCTAGATTGCTGTTTATTTGTATTTTTTGTTGAATACCTTAGGTAAAGATAGAAAAATCTTGTTTTATCTCTCTAAAAATCAGACAAAAAGACATTTAAACAGCAAATTACATAATGCTTTAGTCTAGATGTAATACTTTAAATCGTTTGAAGAAGTAAAGTCTAAAAAGTAGGTTTCGAAGGCGTTTTTTTTACGGGAATATCTTTTTTAGAACTTTCGTTAAAAACTAACTAAATATTTACAATGCCTTTCTTTACCGCTTTTCGCGAATTCCGTTAAATTTGCATCGGATTGAATAATTGAAAAAAAGATTTTACACATGAAAGTTTCTGAAATACGTGAGCAGTTTTTTACATTTTTCGCATCAAAAGGGCACGAAATAGTCCCATCTGCCCCGATGGTAGTTAAAAATGATCCAACCTTGATGTTTACTAATGCGGGAATGAATCAGTTTAAAGATTTTTTTCTTGGAAATGCTATTCCAAAAAATCCGCGTATTGCAAATTCTCAAAAATGCCTGCGTGTTTCAGGAAAACATAATGATTTAGAAGAGGTTGGAGTAGATACGTACCACCATACCATGTTTGAAATGCTCGGTAATTGGTCTTTTGGTGATTATTTTAAAGAGGAAGCAATTAGTTGGGCTTGGGAGTTATTAACGGAAGTATATAAAATTCCAAAAGATAAATTATACGTTACCGTTTTTGAAGGAGATGCTGCGGATAATGTTCCACAAGATATGGAGAGTTACGCCATTTGGAAAAAATTCATTGCGGAAGATAGAATTATTCTTGCATCAAAAAAAGATAATTTTTGGGAAATGGGAGACACCGGTCCCTGCGGACCGTGCACGGAAATCCATGTCGATATTCGTTCTAAAGCAGAGCGCTCGCTAATTCCAGGTAGAGATTTGGTTAATTTTGATCATCCTCAGGTTGTTGAGATTTGGAACAATGTTTTCATGCAATTCAACAGAAAAGCAGACGGTAGTTTGGAGTCACTTCCTGCAACGCATGTGGATACTGGTATGGGATTGGAGCGTTTAGCAATGGCATTGCAAGGAAAAACTTCTAATTATGATACGGATCTTTTTCAAACTTTGATTCAGCATATTGCGAAAGTTTCCAAGGTACAATATGGTTTGCAAGAAGAAACAGATATTGCTTTGCGTGTAATTTCAGATCATATTCGTGCAATTGCTTTTTCTATTGCAGATGGGCAATTACCTTCCAATACCGGCGCTGGATATGTAATTCGTAGAATTCTCAGACGAGCAGTTCGATATGGTTACCAGACACTTGGGCTGAAAGAACCTTTTCTGTGCGATTTAGCCGCTGTTTTAAGCCAAACAATGGGCGATTCATTTGTGGAATTGAAAAATCAGCAGGAATTGATTCAAAAAGTAATTCGCGAAGAAGAAATTAGTTTTTTCAGAACCTTGGAACAAGGGTTGAAGCGAATCGATGCAATTATTAAGGTTACCAAAGATGCAGATAATGATGTAATTGATGGTAAAGAAGTTTTTGAGTTGTTTGATACGTATGGTTTTCCTGTCGATTTAACTTCCTTAATCGCTCGTGAAAACGAACTTTCCATTGACGAAGAAGCATTCACTGCTGAACTTCAAAAACAAAAAGATCGTTCTCGCGCTGCAACGGCAATTGAAACCGATGATTGGGTGCACGTTCAAAAAGATAGCACAGTGGAGTTTATTGGTTACGATAACTTAATTTCAAATGTGAAACTGATCAAATACCGAAAAGTTAGCCAAAAACAAAAAAAGTTTTACCAGCTTGTTTTCAATCAAACGCCGTTCTATCCTGAAGGTGGTGGACAGGTTGGAGACTCTGGAACGATTGAAGCAAATGGTGAAATCATTTCCATTTTTGACACCAAAAAAGAGAACAACCTAATTATTCATTTGAGTGAAAAAGTGCCAACGGATGTGAATGCAACTTTTACAGCAAGTGTGAATAGGTCTGAACGTGTCGCTTCTGCGAGTAACCATTCTGCGACTCATTTGTTGCACCATGCTTTGCGAACCGTTTTAGGAACGCATGTAGAACAAAAAGGATCCTTGGTTAATCCAGAATATTTGCGTTTCGATTTCTCGCATTTCTCAAAAGTTACAGAGGAACAATTAGCGGAAGTTGAAGCAATGGTTACGGCGGCAATTCATCAAAATATTGACTTGGACGAACGTAGAAATGTTCCGATTGAAGCAGCGAAAGAATTGGGAGCAATGGCGCTTTTTGGCGAGAAATATGGTGATAGCGTGCGCGTCATAAAATTTGGCGATTCTGTTGAATTATGCGGTGGAACGCATGTTGCTTCGACTGGGAAAATTGGTTTGTTTAAAATTACAATGGAAACGGCTGTTGCTGCTGGAATTAGAAGAATTGAAGCAATTACTTCGTCTGCT
>CANJSS010000172.1 GCA_947476955.1 Flavobacteriales bacterium | reverse complement strand
CTCAATTCATGGATCAAACCAATCCATTAGCCGAGATTACGCACAAAAGAAGATTATCTGCACTTGGACCAGGTGGACTTTCAAGAGAAAGAGCCGGATTTGAAGTACGTGACGTTCACTACACGCATTACGGACGTTTGTGTCCAATCGAAACTCCTGAGGGACCAAACATTGGTTTGATTTCTTCACTTGGAGTTTATGCTAAAGTAAATGGAATGGGCTTCATCGAAACACCTTACCGTAAGGTAACCAATGGTAAAGTAGATTTGAACGCGACACCAGTTTATTTAAGCGCAGAAGAAGAAGAAGGAAAAATGATTGCCCAAGCGAACATTCAAATGGACGCTAACGGAAAAATCACTGCCGATAAAGTTATTGCTCGTCAAGAGGGTGACTTTCCAGTTGTTGATCCAACGGCGGTTCATTATACCGATGTTGCACCAAACCAAATTGCGTCAATCTCTGCTTCATTAATTCCTTTCTTGGAACATGATGATGCGAATAGAGCGTTGATGGGATCCAACATGATGCGTCAAGCCGTACCATTGTTACGTCCTGAAGCGCCAATTGTTGGAACTGGTTTAGAACGTCAAGTAGCTTCTGATTCAAGAGTATTAATCAACGCAGAAGGAGACGGAACCGTTGAATATGTAGATGCCAATATCATTACCATCAAATACGATCGTTCTGAACAAGAAAGAATGGTAAGTTTTGATGAAGATGAAAAAACATACAATCTAATTAAATTTAGAAAAACCAATCAAAGTACGAGTATCAATCTAAAACCAATCGTAAGAAAAGGGGATAGAGTGGTTCCTGGACAAGTGCTTTCAGAAGGATATGCTACTCAAAATGGAGAGTTGGCTTTGGGTAGAAACCTAAAAGTTGCCTTTATGCCATGGAAAGGGTATAACTTTGAGGATGCGATTGTGATTTCTGAAAAAGTAGTTCGTGACGATATTTTTACCTCTATTCATATTGATGATTATTCATTAGAAGTAAGAGATACAAAATTAGGTAACGAAGAACTTACAAATGATATTCCAAACGTTTCTGAAGAAGCTACTAAAGATTTAGATGAAAACGGAATGATTCGAATTGGTGCCGAAGTTAAACCTGGCGACATTCTTATCGGAAAAATTACACCAAAAGGAGAATCAGATCCTACTCCAGAAGAGAAATTGCTTCGTGCAATCTTCGGGGATAAAGCAGGAGATGTAAAAGATGCGTCATTAAAAGCATCACCTTCATTACACGGTGTGGTTTTGGATAAAAAATTATTTGCAAGAGCGGTAAAAGACAAACGTAAACGTTCAAAAGACAAAGACGATTTGACAGCCTTGGAAATGGAGTTTGAAGTTAAATTTTCGGAATTAAAAGACAAATTAATTGAAAAACTTTTCAATATCGTAAACGGAAAAACATCGCAAGGTGTTATGAATGATTTGGGTGAAGAAGTATTGCCAAAAGGTAAAAAATACACTCAAAAAATGTTAAACGCTGTCGAAGATTTTGCTCACTTAAGCAAAGGTCAATGGGTTGCAGATGACGATACCAATAAAATGGTAAACGATTTAATCCATAACTATAAAATTAAGTTGAACGATTTACAAGGTGCTTTACGAAGAGAAAAATTCACCATTACTGTTGGGGATGAATTACCAGCAGGAATTTTGAAATTGGCCAAAGTCTATATCGCTAAAAAACGTAAGTTGAAAGTCGGAGATAAAATGGCGGGACGTCACGGAAACAAAGGTATTGTTGCTCGTATCGTTCGTCATGAAGACATGCCGTTCTTAGAAGATGGAACCCCTGTTGATATCGTTTTGAATCCACTTGGAGTACCTTCACGTATGAACATCGGTCAGATTTATGAAACTGTTTTAGGTTGGGCTGGACAAAATTTAGGTAGAAAATATGCTACTCCAATTTTTGACGGAGCTACTTTAGATCAAATAAATGAATTAACTGACGAAGCCGGAATTCCTCGATTTGGACATACCTACCTTTATGATGGTGGAACGGGAGAACGTTTCAATCAACCAGCAACCGTAGGGGTAATCTATATGTTGAAACTTGGACACATGGTTGACGACAAAATGCACGCTCGTTCAATCGGACCTTACTCGTTAATCACACAACAACCATTGGGTGGTAAAGCGCAATTTGGAGGACAACGTTTTGGAGAGATGGAAGTTTGGGCACTTGAAGCATACGGTGCATCAAGTACGCTTAGAGAAATCTTGACCGTTAAATCGGATGATGTTATTGGTAGAGCCAAAACTTACGAAGCAATCGTTAAGGGTGAAACTATGCCAGAACCAGGATTGCCTGAATCATTCAATGTATTAATGCATGAATTAAAAGGCCTCGGATTAGACATTCGTTTGGAAGAATAAAACAATTAACAATTGACAATTGACATTCTATAAAGTTTGTCAATTGTCAATTATCCATTATCAATTATCAATTCAAGTTTTAAACTATGATGAATAATAGAAATAATAATAAAGACAAAAACCCAGTAAAAAGGTTTAACAAAATTTCGATAGGATTAGCATCTCCAGAATCTATCTTGGCTGAGTCAAGAGGTGAGGTTTTGAAACCAGAAACTATCAATTACAGAACTCACAAACCAGAGCGTGACGGACTTTTCTGCGAACGAATTTTCGGACCAGTAAAAGATTTCGAATGTGCTTGCGGAAAATACAAAAGAATCCGATACAAAGGAATCGTTTGTGACCGTTGTGGTGTAGAAGTTACTGAGAAAAAAGTTCGAAGAGATCGAGTTGGTCACATCAATTTGGTGGTGCCAATTGCGCACATCTGGTATTTCCGTTCGCTTCCAAATAAAATTGGGTACATCCTTGGATTACCATCTAAGAAATTAGATATGATCATTTATTACGAAAGATACGTAGTAATTCAGCCAGGTATTGCACAAAATATCGACGGTGAACCAGTTCAACGATTGGATTTCTTAACCGAAGAAGAATATTTAAACATTATTGATAAACTGGAAGAAACCAATCCAGGAAATCAATATTTAGATGATTTTGATCCAAATAAATTCGTTGCCAAAATGGGTGCCGAATGTATCATGGATTTATTAGCAAGAATTGATTTGGATGCTTTGTCCTACGAATTGCGTCACAGCGCTAATAACGAAACATCAAAACAACGTAAAACAGAAGCGTTAAAAAGACTACAAGTTGTAGAATCTTTCCGCGAATCGAACCTAAACCGTGAAAATCGTCCAGAATGGATGATCATGAAAGTGGTTCCAGTTATCCCACCAGAATTGCGTCCATTAGTGCCGCTTGATGGAGGTCGTTTTGCAACTTCTGATTTAAATGATTTGTACCGTCGTGTAATTATACGTAACAACCGTTTGAAAAGATTAATGGAAATCAAAGCTCCAGAAGTAATCTTGAGAAACGAAAAACGTATGTTGCAAGAATCGGTAGATTCACTTTTTGATAATACAAGAAAAGCATCTGCAGTAAAAACAGAATCCAACCGACCTTTAAAATCTTTATCAGATTCATTAAAAGGAAAGCAAGGGCGTTTCCGTCAAAACTTATTAGGAAAACGTGTGGATTATTCTGCTCGTTCGGT
>CANJSS010000171.1 GCA_947476955.1 Flavobacteriales bacterium | reverse complement strand
ATTACCTACCAATCTAAAAGAGAAGTTTCCATTGATAGTATTTCTTCATGGTTCTGGCGAAAGAGGAACCGATTTAGATCAAGTAAAAAATCATAGTCCATTTACCTATCAAAATTTAATTAAGCAACCTGTTGCCATTTTAGCCCCACAATGTCCCGAAAATGTTTGGTGGGATACCAATGCTGTTTACCAATTAATTTTAGAAATTTTCTCAAAATACAATGTAGATAAATCCCGAATTTACCTAACTGGTTTAAGCATGGGCGGATGGGGAACCTGGAAATTAGCCGAAGAACATCCCGAACTTTTTGCAGCCGTAGCTACTGTTTGTGGTCCTGTAGACCGAATGATGATGTTTGAGGTTGAAAAACTAAAAGATATGCCTATTCAAATTTTTCATGGTGCACTAGACGATGTAGTGCCGCCCATTCAATCTATCGAAATGTATCAAAAATTAGTGAAAATAAATTCTATTTCACATTTAACTATATTTCCAAACGACAACCACAACAGTTGGGATTCTACGTATTCCAATCCTCAATTTTACGAATGGTTATTAACACAACATAAATAGTTTAAAAACCTTAATGGACCATAAATTTCTTAATGGTTTAAAAAAAAAGAATATAATGAAATTAAATAAAAACCTATTTCTTCTGTTTGCATTATGCACTAGTGCCGCATTCTCTCAAAAGTTAGCCACAAAATCAATTTCTCCCAAAGATAAATTTGTAACCGAATTGCTCTCTAAAATGACTTTAGAAGAAAAAATAGGACAATTAAATCTTCCAAGTTCCGATGATATTGTTACTGGCCAAGCACAAAGTTCTAATATTGCAAAAAAAATTGAACAAGGACAAGTGGGAGGAATGTTTAATATTGGAACCAATGCTAAAGGTCGTGCGGTTAATAAAATCAGAGAGTTTCAAAAAATTGCAGTAGAACAAAGTCGAATGCACATTCCAATTATTTTTGGTATGGATGTTATTCATGGTTACGAAACTGTTTTTCCAATTCCGCTAGGATTAGCAGCTACTTGGGATATGAATTTAATTCAACGCTCGGCTCAAATTGCAGCTAAAGAATGTTCTGCCGATGGAATAAATTGGACATTTTCTCCAATGGTAGATATAGCCCGAGATCCTCGTTGGGGAAGATGTGCCGAAGGTTCAGGTGAAGATCCATATCTAGGTAGTCAAATCGCTAAAGCTATGATTCAGGGTTATCAAGGAAATGATTTATCCAAAAATAACACTATTCTTTCTTGCGTAAAACATTTTGCACTTTATGGAGCTGCCGAAGCCGGAAGAGATTACAATACGGTAGATATGAGTAAAATAAGAATGTATAACGATTATTTTCCTCCTTTTAAAGCCGCTTTTGATGCAGGATGCGGTTCTACAATGGTTTCTTTTAATGAAATTAATGGAATTCCAGCAACCGCAAACAAATGGTTGTTAACAGATGTCTTACGAAAACAATGGGGCTTTAAAGGTTTTGTCGTAACCGATTATACCGCTATAAATGAAATGGTGGATCACGGAATAGGAGAGGTACAAAAATGCGCAGAACTAGCTCTCAAAGCAGGTGTTGAAATGGATATGGTAAGTGATGCTTACATTAATACATTAGAAAAATCTTTAAAAGAAGGTAAAATTTCTCTAGTTCAGATTGATAATGCCGTTAGACTAGTTTTGAATGCAAAATACGATTTAGGTTTGTTTCAAGATCCCTATAAATATTGCGACGAGTCTCGAGTTGATAAAGATATTTTCACTCCCGAAAATAGAAAGGAAGCACGTGGTATAGCTTCCCAATCATTAGTATTATTAAAAAACTCACCAACTTCTGTAGGAGAAAGAGTACTTCCCTTAAAAAAAACAGGAACTATTGCACTAGTTGGCCCCTTAGCAGATGCTAAAAATAACATGTCCGGTACCTGGAGCGTAGCTTCAAATGGGCAATCAATTTCTCTTTTAGAAGGTTTAAAAGCTAACAGTCAAGCTACAATTTTATATGCCAAAGGATCTAATCTTGAGGACAATGCAATATTAGAAGAACATGCAACAATGTTTGGTAAAACTCTAAATAGGGATAGCCGAAGTAAAGAAGAATTACAAAAAGAAGCACTAGAAATTGCATCAAAAGCAGATGTAATTATAGCTGCAATGGGTGAATCGGCAGAATATAATGGCGAATGTACCAGTAGAACTAATCTTGAAATTCCACAAACTCAAAAAGATTTATTAAACGCACTATTAAAAACAGGAAAACCTGTAGTTTTAGTTTTATTTACAGGCCGTCCGCTTGTTTTAGTTGATGAAGATAAAAATGTACCCGCAATATTAAACACTTGGTTTGCAGGTTCGGAAGCTGGTAATGCTATTGCTGATGTATTGTTTGGTGATGTAAATCCCTCCGGAAAAATCACAATGACTTTCCCAAGAAGTGTTGGGCAAGTACCAATTTATTATGCTCAAAAAAATACCGGAAGACCATTAGGTAATAAAGAAGGGAAATTCGAAAAATTTAAATCTAATTATATTGATGAACGTAACGAACCTCTATATCCCTTTGGTTATGGCTTGAGTTATACTACCTTCACTTACGGAAAAGTTACTGCATCTACTACTAAAATGAATGCCAAAGGAACTATTAATGTTTCCGTTGCTGTAACTAATTCAGGAAATTTTGACGGAAAAGAAGTCGTTCAATTATACACCAGAGATTTAGTAGGATCGGTAACACGACCTGTAAAAGAGTTGAAAGGATTTCAAAAAATAGACCTGAAAAAAGGAGAAACCAAAACCGTAACTTTCACTATTTCAGTAGAAGATTTAAAGTTTTATAATTCCGATTTAAAATATGTTGCCGAAAATGGATCATTCCAAGCATTTATTGGAACCAATTCGGATACCGAAAACAAGATTGAATTTGAGTTAGTAAAATAGTTTTAGGTACTTTAAGTTAGCCCTTTAGTAATAAACTATGGGTTTTTTCTGAAAAATCATTTAGATAATTTACCTTTAGCAAAATATTAAATTATGAAGAAAATAGTATCCATTGCTTTATTATTAGTGATTTCGTTAGTAAATGCTCAAAGCGTTCTATCGCCATCAAAAAACATATCTTTAAATTTTAAATTATCTTCTGATGGAAAGCCTACGTATTCTGTAAATTACAAAAACCAATCTATTGTAAAGGAAAGTACTTTAGCAATTGTATTAAAAGGGTTACCTGCTTTAGATACTAATTTCCGAATAGACAGCATTGGTCAAAAAAAGGTTAATGAAACTTGGCAGCCAGTTTTAGGCGAACAGTCCAATATAAAAAACAACTACAACCAAATGACGGTTGCACTTTCACAATTGTCAACCAACAGAAAGATAAATCTTATTTTCAGAGTATTTGATGAAGGTGTTGCTTTTAGATATGAATTTCCAAAGCAAAAAAATCTGAATTATTTTATTATTTCCGATGAAATATCGCAATTTAATTTGATGGGTAATCACAAAACTTTTTGGATTCCAGGAGATTATGATAGTCAAGAATACGCTTATAATGAAACCAATTTATCCGAAATTGATAATTCAAAATTAGATTTGAATAATGGAATCGGAGTGAAGTCCATTGCAAGTTCGTTTCGAGTACAGTCGCCATTAATGATGAAATCTTCGGATGGAATTTACATCAATATTTTTGAAGCAGCCGTAGTTAATTATCCATTAATGCATCT
>CANJSS010000170.1 GCA_947476955.1 Flavobacteriales bacterium | reverse complement strand
GCTTCGACAAGCTCAGCCACCGATTTAGAAAGCTCAGCCAACAATATTGCTCAGCCATCGATTGTAAAATTAAAATCGGTCCCTGAGCTTGTCGAAGGGCGATTTATTAATTTTACAATCATATTAGCACGCTCAGCCACCGATTTAGAGCCGCTTCCTTTGATCTTTTGATCTTTTGATCCTTGAGCTTGTCGAAAGGGTCGAAAGGGTCGAAAGGGTCGAAAGGGTCGAAAGGGTCGAAGGGCGGTTTATTACTTTTCCAATTCTTTCAAAATCAAATTCACATCTTCTTCTGTGCTAGAAAGTTTGTTCTTGCAAATTGCAATTAATTCAGCTGCGCGCTTTACTTTTACCGATAATTCATCGACTGTTATTTCACCAGCTTCCATGTCGCGCACAATTTGCTGCAATTCATCAAATGCCGCAGTGTATAATAGTTCATTCTTCATGTTTTGAAATTTTTTGTATGATAGATTCAATTTCTAAATCGTACGTTTTTGTTTGTATATAATCACCTTCTTGAATGGCCATTTCGCCGTGAACAGTTTTGCCATTAACTGTTGTGATAGAATAGCCGCGCTTCAGAACATTCTTTGGATTCATTAAATTCACCATGCTCTCGGCCTCATGAACATTTCTTTTTTCACGATCCAATAGTGCTTTAAGTTTCTGAGGAAGATCCAGTTGAAAACCTAAAATATGCTCTTTTTCTACTTTAAAAAACCGTTTTGTATGTGCAATCGATTCCTTTTGTGCAAAATGAAGCGTTTCCCGCTTTCTTAGAATCAACGTTTTTGCTTCCGAATTGAATTGCTGACTTTTTTGAACTAACTTATTTTTCGAGGTATTTAAATACAAGAGTGCACTATTTTTAAAATGTTTTATTTCTGAATTGAAATGTTGTTTTTTTATTTCTATAAGCCTATTGGAGTATGTACGTAAAGCTTTACGAGCTTCTTGAACTGGAACAGAAAAATCGTGGAATGTTTGCAATAAAAAATCTGCTAGTTCAGTTGGCGTTATTGCATTTCGGAAAGCAACTAATTCAGCTACTGTCATGTTTGTAGAATGCCCAATTCCAGTTAGGACGGGCAAAGGAAAGCTTGCGATTTCCTTACACAAAGCGTAATTATTGTAACAAGAAAGTCCAACTTCGCCGCCACCTCCGCGCACAATTACCACAATATCAAAATGGTCTTTCACTTTTTCAATACGTTTCAGTTGCTCAATAATCGATGGAACTGTCATATCTCCTTGCAAGTATGCGTGGAATAGCATCGTGAAAAAATGGTAATTCCATGGGTTATTATTTAGAACCTTCATGAAATCAGACAATCCTTTACTTGTATCTGCAGAAATAATAGCAATCCGCTGCGGTAATAGTGGAAAATCAAGTTGCTGGTTTCGGTTTAACAAGCGTTCGGCCTGCAATTTATGCAGGGTTTCATCCCGTTCGCGCTGTAATTCTCCCAACGAATAATTCGGATCGATATCCAAAATTTGTAAGCTCAAACCATAGGTTTCGCTAAAAGCAACTTTTACCTGCAGCAGCAACGTCGTTCCTTCTTTCAGCGGTTCTTTTACAACAACCATAAATTGTCGGTTAATCCGTTGAAAATTATGGCTCCAAATCGAACCAGATACTTGTGCTACAATTTTATCGTTTTCCTTTTGCACTAATTCTGGAAAAGCATGCCCGCTCGGGTACAAATTGAGTTTATGCATCTCTGCTTTAACCCAATATGCTTGCTGGTAGCGTTCCTCCAACGTTTTTCGAATGGAGGAGACAACCTGTTTTAAGGTGAATATTTGACGATTTTCTGACACGAAGGATGAAGGTAGGAAAAATGCGGCAAAACGTAGGTATTTAGTAGTTCAAATTTTTCTCCAAAAGGAATAACGTGTTTGTATATCGTTTTTTGGGTTTTTTCAGCCGTTTCTTTAAAAATAGTATAAAAAAACCGTCCATTTCCGACTTTGTTATAAAGGAATATGTAGTTTTGAGCAACTAACAAAAAAACTATGTCAAAGTTGTGCATTGTGCCCACGCCCATTGGAAATTTGGAAGATATTACCCTGCGTGCAATTCGAATATTTAAAGAATGTGATGTTATTTTTGCCGAAGATACGCGTGTAACAAAAAAATTATTGAACCATTTGGGAATTTCAAAGCCAGTTATTCCTTTCCATGCGCACAACGAACACAAATCTTTGCAGTCTGCAATGGATCGCATAAAATCAAATACACTAACCGTATTGGTTTCCGATGCTGGAACACCTGGAATTTCGGATCCTGGCTTTTTATTGGCGCGAGAATGCGCAAACGAAGGTATTTCAATGGAATGTCTGCCTGGTCCAACGGCATTTGTTCCGGCACTTGTTGCAAGTGGTTTTCCGTGCGATAAGTTTGTATTCGAAGGTTTTTTACCTCATAAGAAAGGAAGACAAACGCGTTTAAAAATTTTAGCAGAAGAAGAACGCACAATGGTATTGTACGAATCTCCGCACCGTTTAGTGAAATGTCTCGGTCAAATTGAAGAGTTTATGGGAGCGGAACGAAACGTTTGTGTGGTGCGCGAAATCAGTAAAATATATGAAGAGTATAAGCGCGGCACTGCTGTCGAAGTGAAAGCATATTACGAAGCGCATCCTCCTAAAGGAGAAATAGTCATTCTAATTCAAGGAAAAAATGCCTAAAATAGCAACAGAAGGGATTGTACTAATTAAGAAAGGCGCAGCAAAAAATGCGTTTGAGCGGAGAGAAATTTCTATCCTTGCGCCAAAGGAAAACGAAGTGCTGATAGAAAGCGAAGCCTTTGGATTGAATTATGCAGACGTGATGGCGCGAAGAGGAATTTACCGCGAAGCCCCGCCTTTGCCATGTGTTGTCGGCTACGAAGTGGTCGGTACGATTCGTGAAATTGGTGAAAATGTTGCTCCTGAATTGTTGGGGAAACGTGTTGTTGCATTTTGTCGCTTTGGTGGTTACGCAAAAAAAGTAGTCACGCAAGACCATGCGGTTGTTGAAATCCAAGATACTCCTGCAGAGGTTGCAATGGTTTTGTGCACCCAGGCCGTAACGGCTTACTACATGGCGGAATATTTAACACCAATTCATAAAAATGAAAAAGTTTTAATTCATGCCGCAGCTGGTGGAGTAGGAACAGTGCTGATCCAACTCGCAAAAAGAAAAGGCGCGGAAGTATTTGCTAAAATCGGAAACGAAAGCAAGCGTGCGCTGGTTGAAAAATTGGGTGCAGACCATGTTATAAATTATACAACGTGCGACTATGAAGCTGAAATTGAAAAACACTTGAATGGCATGCGTTTGGACATTAGTTACAATCCTGTTGCCGGCTCAACATTTAAAAAAGATTTAGCCTTACTCGGTTCTGGCGGCCGTTTGATTTTATTTGGTGGCTCGGAACTAACTTCTGCAAAATGGGGGATTTTATCCCAACTAAATTTTGTGCGTAAAATGGGGATGGTCTTACCAATTGGTTTAATGATGCGCTCCAAAAATATCCTTGGTGTCAATATGCTGAAATTGGCGGATAATCGCCCGATGGTTTTATCGGAATGCCTGCAAGCAGTTGTTGGTTTGTTTCATAAGGGAGAATTAATCCCCCAAGTTGGCGGCAAATACCCTGTGGCTGAAATCGCTGCAGCGCACGAAGCTCTTGAAAATGGAGAAACAACAGGTAAATTGACAATTTTCTGGGAGTAAGATTCCTTTTGTTTTTAAAGAAAATTAGCCTTCCTTTTGTTAAGGAGCTGGTGGTCCAATATACTCAAGACAAGGATTTGTCCCAACCCAACATTTAGCATTTTTTTGCAGTGCTATGCTGGTGTCTTTAACGATAGAAATACTAAAATCCGGAGTATTTTTC
>CANJSS010000169.1 GCA_947476955.1 Flavobacteriales bacterium | reverse complement strand
TCCTTTGGCATTTTTTAATGGAAGACGTGTTTTGAAACGGGGCAACGCAAAAGTAGGAAGTCGAGAATACCGTCACGCGCAATTTGGAACTGGTATTGGCTGGGCTTTTTATGTAGGATGGGCTTTATTTTTCTTGATTTTGTTTATACTTTTTCTTAGTGGATTTTTATAAAATAGTAAGACTTACTATCTAAAATAAAAAATTATAAACACCTTTTGGTCTAAAAATATTTTAACTCCAATTACCGATATGATCCATTCGTTTACAGCAATTGATTTTGAAACAGCACAGCCAAAGCAACACAGCATTTGTCAAGTGGGAATTGTTCGGGTGGAACATGGAATAGTAGTAGCAACCTACGATCAGCTTGTTTATCCACCGGATAATTTTTATTGGGATCGGTTCAGTGATATTCACGGAATTACACCATACGACACGCGTTTAGCACCGATATTTCCAGATATTTGGGACGATATAAAGCATTTTTTCGACGGGCAGCATGTTGTTGCGCACAACGGAGCTTTTGACTTTAGTGTATTGGCCAAAACCCTCGATTTCTATGGCATGAAAGGCGTTCCCTACATGCAACATTGCACCTACAAGATTTACAAAAAGAAATTGAACGTTTTGTGCGCGGAAAATGGAATAGCGCTGAACCACCACGATGCCTTAAGTGATGCAAAAGCATGTGCGGAATTATTCAAAAGACATTTAGCGGAAGTCTAACGACAAACCATCCAATTTTTAAAAAAAAGAGGCTGCTTATTTACTTTTACTTTTTGACAACTCTTCGAATTACCGCAACACCTTCTTTTTGAAATTGAATAAAATAAACGCCATCGCTTAAGTTTTTCATTGAAATTTGCGTTTCAGCCATTTCTACTCTTCCGGATAATAGCGCTCTACCCTGCTCGTCCAAAACGATATAGGCCATTCCAACTGCTTCGTTCTGAATACGCACCGTTACAAAATCATCTGCAGGATTTGGTGAAAGCGTAATCGCATCTGAAAAATCCAATTGATCCACGGCTAAATCGCTAAGAACATAAATCGCTGTATCGGATGCACAACCTTGTTGATTAATACAAGCAACACTATAGTTTCCATTTTGAGTTACTTGCAAGCATGAATCCTGATTAGAGATTGCGTTTCCATTTAAAAACCAAACAAATGTTTCGCAACTTGCTGCGCATAAAACAGAATCTGTTTGAGTAATTATCGGTGAAAAAGGATTAGATCCAACCATAACTTCCGCTGAATCCATTGCTTCGCAGCCATTTACATTTACCGTATAATAAAGTGTATGCATTCCTGCACCAGCAATAGCAGGAGAGAAAACCGAATTCATAATCCCAGAGCCACTGTAAACTCCTGCACTTGGCGCACCAGATATCAGTTGAAAAGGCGCATCATTTTCACAAAAGGAAGTAGGTATTGTTCCAAAATTTGCAACAGGAATTGGATTTACAACAACCGAAACGGAAGCACTTGTTCCCGCACAAATTCCAATATTTGCCATTAAATAATACGTGTCAGAACTCGAAACGACGAGGGAATTATTTGTTGCGCCAGAAATCGCGCCAGCACTATTGTACCACTGTGCACTCAACGTAGCAGGACTTTGAGCCGACAAGGTAATGGAATTACCTTCACAAAAAGATTGTGTTCCAGTATAATTCAAACCCAACGAAGGACATTTAATTCCCAAAATAAATTCTTGTCGCACGTTTGCAGACTTTGTAAAGGTATTTAAAGTCAAGTTTTGCGCGGCAGATTGAAAATTCCATGGAACAGATGCTCCATCCCCACGTCCCAGCATACAAAGATAGGATTCAACCGCTAGTGGATTTGTACCATAGTGGTAAATTGCTGTATAGCTCGCTGCGGTATTTGAAGTATTAAAAACACCATAATAATGGCTTTGATCGACAGAATCAATGGAAGATAAAACAGTGCTTACCAATGGAGCTCCATCTACACGGTAGACATGTAAACCTTCCACAACGCCAGTTGTTGTTACTTGCAGAGAATCCATGGTACCGGATGCAACACTCAAATTTGCAACTGCACCGTATACATAATTACTTTTATTTCCAATTGGAGCGCCGGAATTGATCTGTGTTGCTCCAACAAGCACACCGTTATTTGCATTAATTGAATTATCGCTAATTACGCCTGGCGTATCAAAATTCCAGTAGCCAGATAAATTGGAATAATTTGGGTGACTTGGCGTAACTTTTTGGCACATGTATTCTTTCAAAGTAGCTTCCGTAAGAGCCGTATTCCAAATTCTAACCTCGTCAATTGCACCATCAAAATAGCGTGTTCCGCCAGCTGTATAGGATATTTTTCCAATCGTCAAATCATACGTTGTAGCGCTAATTGCACCAGAATAATTTGTGGAACCTACCTGTGTTCCATTGATAAAAATTCGCATAACCGCACCATCGAACGTTCCAGCAACATGGTACCACTTTCCAGTTTGCATCAAAGCACCTGAAGCAACTTCGTGCCACGCGCCATTTCCAAAATTAAACGATAACGAACCATTTGCTCCAGCACGCAAAGTATAACCTTGATCTCCTGTTGCCCATCCATCTTTGGAAACAATTACATTTTCCCAGATATTTGCTGCCCATGCATCTGCTTTTATCCACGATTCTATTGTTATAAACGATGAATTTAAACTTGGATTATTTGGCACAGAAATGTAACTGCTGTTAAAATCACACGCCCTTCCCGAGCCAGAAACCTGAGAAAGCGCTGTGTTTATAAAGAATAACGATAGAATCACAAAAAAGGAAAAATATATTTTACTAAGCATTGTACGAGTTTTAAATGAATATTTTATGAATTTACGAAAACTTCGATTAAAATATAAAAAAAAATCATAGATAGGGGGAAATGGAAAATTTGAAAATAAAAAACAGATGTAGCAATATTTCAAACTAAACAAAATAATTACCTCGGAATAAAGTAGATTCTCCTACTATTTATTAAATAATTTCTCAAAAGCAATCGTATGAAAATTAGCCAATCAGACATAAATAAATTCAATTTAGTCGAGCCATTTCATCCAAGTGGTTTGATCGAAAAAAGGAACGTTATTTTCCAAACATGTTTTTACTGTATGGCCGGTCCCTCCTTTTAATGGTTTTTCTAAGTCCTCGTAAAACAAAGCTACTGTTGCTTTACCTATCTCAGAAGTGCCTAGAATTTTTGCCGTATCTCTAATAATATAAGCTGCCATCATTGCACTTTTATCTCTAACCCCATTTGCATATCTTTCGACTTGTGATTTCATCTTTTGGTTCTTTGCGGATTGATAAACCAAATCCGGTTCCTTTAAAAGTGAAATCGTATCCAATGGGTATTGTTTACGATCTGGATTATTCCGAGCTCTGTGTTTGGAATATGGAGTTAATACGTGTAGTCTTGACGGATCAACTTTTTCAACACCAATTGAAAATAATTCATCAGCGCCTTCTGCGTTTCCACTTCTAAATAAAGCAAGAGGAAGCAGCGTTGCAAGTTTCTCTCCCAAGAGAATAAGTGAGGGAGCATCGGAATCAAGAACCTTTCGTTTTCCCTCCAATACGATTACCGTATTTTTGCAATTGTACGTTTGTATAAATTCGTCCAAATTCATTGTTAAAATCAAATATATCTAAGTGCTAAGTTTACCTTTTTTATACTTGTAGCAATCTCTGCATTATAAAACGAATTTTGATATTGCTTAAATAAATCATCTGTTTTTAAAAAAGCAAACGATTCTGGCACCTTCATATCGTTTTCTTCAAAAACATATACCTTGTTCAAAAGCAAAGACTTACCAATCAATTTACTAAAAATGTCGAAACCGTAAGTATTTAAATCTTCACCTGGGTATTTTAAAACTAAATTTAGCTCTACACTTCCCTTTAAATATTCCAAACAGTTGAATGCATCCATTTTTGCAATTATT
>CANJSS010000168.1 GCA_947476955.1 Flavobacteriales bacterium | reverse complement strand
AGCAAAAATGCACGTATTGTGATTTTCATTTCAGCACAACTTTTGAAATTTACCGCACGAAAATGGTTGAAACGATGCAAAATGAAATCGCATTGCGAAGGGATTATCTAAACGATTCATACCTAGAAAGCATCTATTTCGGTGGTGGAACACCTAGCCTACTGACCTTGGAAGAATTGCAACAACTTTTCGCAGCGCTACACGCTAATTTTACCTTTTCTGAAAATACTGAAATTACCTTAGAGGCAAACCCAGATGATATCACAGACGAAAATCTAGCGAATTGGCGAAAGGTTGGAATCAACCGCCTTTCTATTGGTTTGCAGTCGTTCAAAGAAAAAGACTTGAAATGGATGAACAGGGCACATTCGGTACAGGATGCAATGAAATGCGTGGAATTGGCAAAATCACATGGCTTTCAAAATATCAGCGTGGATTTAATTTATGGCTTACCGGAATTGACGCTGGAAGAATGGAAACAACATATTGCGCTTGTTCTTACTATGAATATTGAGCATATTTCAGCCTATTGCTTGACAATTGAAGCCAAAACCGCCTTGCATAAAATGGTCGCAACGCAAAAAATATTTCCCGCTGGAGAAGATGCGCAAAGCGACCAATTTCTGCTTTTGATGGAATTACTGAAAACCGCAGGATTCGAACAGTATGAAATATCAAATTTTGGTCTGCCTGGTTTACACGCTGTGCACAATTCCAATTACTGGAAAGGGAAAGAGTATCTGGGAATTGGCCCATCTGCGCATTCTTTCAATGGAATTTCCAGACGCTGGAATGTCGCAAATAATGCACGCTATATCGGCAATTTCAACACAAAAAAAGAATGGTTTGAAGAAGAAATTCTAACGCCAAAAGACCGCTGGAACGAGATTTTATTAACTGGTTTGCGCACTTCTAGCGGCGTGCAATTCAATCAACTTCGAGCCCTGCAGGATTTACCGGTTTCTTTTCAGAAAAAACTGAAAGAATTCAGCGCAAATAATTGGCTCTTGCAAACCGAAAACGGTATCGTTTTAACAGAACAAGGAAGATTGATGGCAGACCATATTGCAGCGGAATTGTTTCTCTAAGTTCCACCGTTTCTGCTTCAAAAATTCCCTTGGATTATTTTCCTATTTTACATTTGCGTATCTTTGTTACTCACTAAGATTCCAATAATGAAATGCTTTCTTACTATTTTATTTGCACTCTCCATTTCGTTTGTTTTTTCTCAAAAAAAGATCATCGATCCTTCTGTTTACAACGATTGGAAAAAAAATGAAGCACAGATTCTTTCCAATAATGGTCAATATGTAGCCTACGAAATAAATCCACACAAAGGAGACGGATGGTTGTTTTTACATCAAATATCCACAGGAATAACCGATTCTTTCCCAAGAGGAAAAGAAGCTAAGTTTTCTTTTGATGGCGATTATCTTACGTTTAAAATTACCCCGGGATTCGACACCTTGCGCAACTGCGAACTTAAGAAAATTGACAAAAAAAAGTGGCCAAAAGATACACTAGGAATATATATTCTATCTACAGATTCCTTGTTGAAAATCCCAATGCTAAAATCATTTTCTGTAGGCGAAGAAAATAATTGGATGAGCTATACCTTGGATGAAAACACCCTGAAGTCAGAAAAAAAAGCAGCCGATAAAAAAGAGGAGAAGAAAAAGAAAAAGAAAAAATGTTGCACCTTGAACAGCGGTAAAAACGCTAAAAAAGGCAAGAAAAAAGCGAATGAAAAACCAAGCTATACTTCTGAAGGAAAGGTTCTCACACTTCTGCAACCAATCGTTAAAAAGGAATATACCTTTAAGGACGTAACCGATTACGTTCTATCGGAAAATGGAAAACAACTTGCATTTGTGGAGCATAAAAAAGAAAAAAGTGATTCTTTTCAGTTGCAACTTGTTTCGATGGAGGATGGAAAATGCACTCCAATTCTAGCAAAACAGCAAGCATTTAAATCACTGGTTTTCGATAAATCGGGACAGAACTTAGCCTTTCTTGCTAGTCAAGATACCGCCAAAGTAAAAGTGTTTAGTCTGAATGTATATGCACTTAATTCCAGCAAAAACACACTAATCGATACAACCCAAATAAGTATTCCAAAGGAAGATGCCGTTTCAGAAAATAAGGAGCCAATTTTCACGGAAGATGGCAGATTTCTCTATTTCGGCGTTACAGAACGTCCAAAGAACGAAGAAAAAGACACCTTGTTGGATTCCGAAAAAGTGCGTTTGGATATCTGGCATTACCAGGATACACGATTGCAACCGCAGCAGTTGGTGGAACTCAAGCGCGACTTGAAAAAAACCGATTTCTATGTGTTGCACTTGGCAGATGGGAAAGTCTTAAAATTGGCGGATGACACATTGAATGTTCGCACAGTGGAAAAGCAAATCGGGAACTATTTATTTGCATCTTCTACCGAAAAATATAAAATTGAAAGCCAATGGGAAGTGCTAAATCCCGAAGACCATTATCGGATTTCGCTTTTGGATGGAACGGTTGAAATCCTCAAAAAACGGGTTGCTTTTGATGGATATCTTTCTCCAAACGGTGCATTTTATAGTTACTTCGACGCACAAAAATCCAATTATGTTTTATTGGATCTCAACACAAAAAAGGAAACGTGCATTACGTGTTCTTCCACTAAAATCAATTGGCAGGAAGATGTCAACGGAATGCCAATGGCGGCAGGACCGTTTGGTACAATCGGCTATTCGAAGGGAGAAAAAGAGTTGTTTATCCAGTCGCGCTATGACATTTGGAAATATGATATACAGCAAAATAAATTGTCGTGCAGCACAAACCAAGAAGGGGAACAACGTAAGATTCGTTTGCAGCCTTCAAAGTGGCAAGCAGATAGCGTTTACATTTCCTTTGAAAATTTGTACATCGAAGGATTTAACGAAAAAACGAAAGGTTCACATATCTTCTACATAATGGATCATGGAAACCATACCGATTTGGTTGAAAAGTACTACACAGATCATAAAATCACCTTTATCAAACAATCCAAAAACAAAGAAACAATTGCATTTAGAAAAATGTCGTTGCAGGAGTATCCGGAAATCCGTATTACTCAAAATGACTTTCAAACGGAGAAAATCCTCAGTAATACCAATCCTCAGCAATCCGAATACAATTGGGCGCAAGTAGAATTGGTGCAATGGAAAAGCTACGATGGCATTCCGCTAGAAGGTTTGCTGTATAAACCAGAAAATTATGATGCGACTAAAAAATACCCGTTGCTGGTTTATTTTTACGAATTGTATTCCGATGATTTACACAACCATTATGCGCCAAAACCAACGGCATCTGTGATTTACGCCACAGAGTACGCGTCTGCTGGTTACATGGTATTTATTCCAGACATTCGCTACAAAGCTGGTTATCCAGCGAAATCGGCTTACAACTGCATCATGAGTGGAACGGATCACGTTCTAAAACTATTTCCTGCAATTGATTCCACAAAAATGGGATTACAAGGACAAAGCTGGGGCGGTTACCAAACTGCGCAGCTCATTACCATGACAAAACGCTATGCTGCAGCAATGGCTGGCGCGCCCGTTTCCAATATGTTTTCTGCGTATGGCGGAATCCGCTGGGGAAGCGGTATGAACCGTCAATTTCAATACGAGCGCACACAAAGTAGAATTGGAAAAACAATTTGGGAAGCACCAGAATTGTATGTGGAGAATTCTCCTTTGTTTCATGTCCCAAACATCACAACGCCTCTATTGATCATGCACAACGACAAAGATGGCGCCGTTCCTTGGTACCAGGGAATTGAACTATTTACGGCGATGAAGCGTTTGGGAAAACCGTGTTGGTTACTCAACTACAATGGCGACGACCACAATTTGATGCAAAATGCCAACCGCATGGATTTGAGCATACGCATGCGCCAGTATTTCGATTATTACTTGCAGGGAAAACAAGCACCAAAATGGTTGTT
>CANJSS010000167.1 GCA_947476955.1 Flavobacteriales bacterium | reverse complement strand
TTATAGTCGCATAAATGCTTAATTTATTTAGCTGGAAGGTATTCGGAAAATGTATTATCGTCGTAAAATTCAAGAATTCGCACCACGTTTTTAGCCTTAAAATCTTTGATTACTTGCGATTCCCCCGTCGATTTAGTGCCTGTTTTTTCAGAATGCAGATTTACAGGTAGCTCCTGCTCTATTTTCTTTATATTCTGGCCATCATCCTGCATTATGCCGGTTATTAACCAATGTGCATTCACCCTAGGGAAGTGCGTCACGATTTTTTCTAAAAAATCAAGACTTGGTTTATTTCTTCCGGATAATACATGACTTACGTTAGATCTTTGAATGCCAAGTTTATCTGCAAAAGACGATGGTGTAATCGAATGCATTTTTAACACCAACTGTAACCTTTCTTTAATTAACATTTGTAAATTTTTAAGAATACACAAATGTACTAATTTAAGTTTACAAATGAAAATATAAATTTAATCGCATAAAAAAAGGAGCTTAATAAGCCCCTTATATACTTGAAAATAAAATAATTAATTCAAATGAATAGTGTGAAAAATTGAATGACTGACAACATTACTAATTTGATCAGCATTTTTTAAAGCATCCATTAATTGTGCAACTTCAAAAATATTCAATTTACTTTTTGTGCCCTGCACTCTATGCTGAGAAAGCTTATATTGAGCAAGTTTAACAGAATTATTAATCATATCTTTATATTTTAAATTATTATTTATCTAACTAAATACAAAGCGGTGTACGGAAGCATGTTTTAAAATGTTTCAAAAAAACAAAATAATTAAGTATTGTATACATAAATTAAAAGTAATGTTAGATATATAAAAGTTTAATTTATTAAAAATCAATTACTTATATAATCGAATTGATAGGTACAAAAGTATTTAATTTGGAAAATAATGTTGAATAAAATTAAAAATACACGTTTAAAAAAACACCCTTTTAAGATATATCGTAAAAAATAGAATGTTATTAGGAATGGTTCAATTGGAGTGAACTATCTTTTTACTATCAGAGGATAAATTAAATTTTCTAGTCCGTTTAATTTTATTTCATAGATCAACTGAAGCTGTTCGCCAAGCTTTCCTGATGGAAATCCTTTTCCACGATACCAAACCAAATAATTCTCCGGTAATTTAATAAGGTAATACCCTTTGTATTTTCCATACGGCATTACCGTATTTGCTAGTTTTATTAATTCCTGCTGTGAATTTAATGGATTCAAATTGTGCTAATTAATTGGAAAGTGGTGTTTTGTTAATTGTCTCCAATAAATACATCCAAAATTTTTGAACGGAAGAAATTTGAACCTTCTCGTCTGGTGAATGCGCTGCTCGAATATTTGGACCAAATGAAATCATGTCCACGCCTGGCAAATGTTTACCGAGAATACCGCATTCTAGACCAGCATGACACGCTTTTACTTTCGGTTCTTCCTTGAACATTTCTCTGTAAAGTTCGGTCATTAAATTTAAAATTTGAGAATTGGTATTTGGTTTCCATCCTGGGTAATCACCATTTTGAACTACAGTGCAGCCCATGTTTTCAAAAGCGGATCGTATTGCGTTTGCAACATCGGTTTTGGTTGTTTCAACACTGCTTCTTTGCAAAGATTGTGTTGTAAATTTTCCGTTTTCAATTATTACACGTGCTAAACTCGAAGACGCTTCTACTAAGTCGCTGATATCTGGACTCATTCGAAACACTCCATTGTTTACGGAATAAAGTGTATTGAGTATTTTTATACAATCTGCTTCAGAAACTGCGTGCTTACTTTCCTCAGTATTTTGCACAGTGATTTCAAAATTAGGCTCAATCGATAAATATTCTGCTTTTAGAATTATTGCGAATTTTTCAATTTCAACTAAGAAATCTTCCTTTTGATCCATTTTTACAGCAACGAAAGCACTCGCTTCTCGTGGAATTGCATTTCTTAAACTTCCTCCATCGAATGCAATTAATTGCATGGCAAATTTTGAATTAATTCCAAAGAGCAGACGTGTTAGCATCTTGTTGGCATTTCCTCTTCCCTTGTCAATATCCATTCCAGAATGCCCTCCTAATAAACCTCGAATAGAAATTTTATAAAATTCAGATATTTCATTTACAGCTACTTGTGTGTATTCATATGAAGTGTTAGTGTCAATTCCTCCAGCGCAACCGATCGATAATTCGTCATCATCTTCTGTGTCCAAATTCAAAAGAATTTTACCATTAAAATTAGAACCATCTAATTGCATTGCACCTGTCATCCCTGTTTCCTCATCAATTGTGAACATCGCTTCTAATGCAGGATGTGGAATTTCTGTCGAAGCTAACAATGCCATTATTGCTGCCACACCAATTCCATTGTCTGCACCCAAAGTCGTTCCGTTGGCTTTTACCCAATCACCTTCTACTCGCATATCAATTCCTTGTTCATCGAAATTAAAAACGGTTTCCGAATTCTTCTGGTGCACCATATCTAAATGCGACTGCAAAATCAAAGTGGTTCGATTCTCCATTCCGGCAGTTGCTGGCTTTTTGATGATTACATTTTGAATGGCATCCGTTTTGGTTTCTAAACCAAGTGAATTTCCGAAATTCAGCATAAATTGAATTACCCGTTCTTCTTTTTTGGAAGGTCTAGGAACAGCATTTAAATCAGCAAAATGGTTCCACAATGCGTTTGGCTCTAAATTTCTTATGCTCATACTGATTGAATTTATATTCATTTAATAATTTTTTATTTTTTAAAATCGATAATACGTTCCAAATACATTTTTTCCACTTTAGCTCTTGCCCAAGGCGTTTTACGCAGAAATTTCAAGCTACTTTGAATACTTGGGTCACTTAAAAAGCAATTAATGGTTAGTAATTTCCCCATGTGTTCCCACCCTATTTCTGCGACCAACTCAGTAAGCATTCTTTCTAAGGTTATTCCGTGTAAAGGATCCATACTTTCAGATTTGGGATTAAGAATTCAAGATTCGGAATTATTTTACCAGTTTTCTATACTTGATGCGCTTTGGAGCTGCATCACCAAGCCGTTTTTTCTTATTTTCTTCGTATTCTGTGTACGATCCTTCAAACCAAACAACTTGCGATTCTCCTTCAAATGCTAGAATGTGCGTGCAAATTCGATCTAAAAACCATCTATCGTGAGAAATCACTACTGCACATCCTGCAAAATTCTGAATTCCTTCTTCTAGCGCGCGCAAAGTGTTGATATCAATATCATTGGTTGGCTCATCCAACAAAAGCACATTTGCTTCTGTTTTCAATGTCATGGCAAGATGCAATCGGTTTCGTTCGCCTCCAGAAAGTATTCCCACTTTTTTATTTTGGTCTGAACCGTTAAAATTGAACTTTGACAAATAAGCTCTCGCATTGATTTTTTGATTACCCACTTCCATAAATTCTAAGCCGTTGGAAACAACATCGAAAACGGTTTTGTCAGGATGAATATCTTTGTGTGTTTGATCTACGTATCCAATTTTCACGGTTTCGCCTACTGTAAATTCACCTGAATCCGGAGCAAGTTCATCCATGATCATTTTGAAAATTGTAGTTTTACCAGCGCCATTTGGACCAATAATTCCTACAATTCCTGCAGGTGGAAGTTTGAATATTAAATCGTCATATAATAATTTATCCCCAAAAGATTTTGCTACGTTCACAGCATCAATCACATTATTCCCTAGCCTGGGACCATTTGGAATTGGCATTTCTAGTAAAGCTTCTTTGGTTTGAATATCTTCAGAAAGCATTTTATCGTAATTCGAGATCCTCGCTTTATTCTTGGCATGTCGTCCTTTAGGATTCATGCGCACCCATTCCAATTCCCGAGCAAGCATTTTTTGTCTTTTAGATTCGGTTTTTTCCTCCTCTTTGAGTTTGTTTCCTTTTTGTTCCAACCATGAAGAATAATTTCCTTTCCACGGAATTCCTTCTCCGCGATCCAATTCTAGAATCCAACC
>CANJSS010000166.1 GCA_947476955.1 Flavobacteriales bacterium | reverse complement strand
CTCAATTTTAGAAAATAAATCTGAAGCATCTCTAAAATGAGAAGTATTGCTGCCAATAGAAACCCGAGCAATCTTGCGATCTAATCTCTGCAGTGGAATACAATTTTCCGTGTTCTTTAGCACCGTTAGTGCTTTTTCGTACACTTCATTTTTTGCCCATTCGATTTCTCCGGACGAATAATTTTTTGCCTTTTTAGGTTGTACTACAAATCGGTGTTTCGCTTTTAAAATTTTCATGCAACGCGCATCAATTTCTTTTTGAGAAATTGTTCCTATTCTAACTTTTGATTTTATAGCATTTATTGCTTCCGTAACACTTTCTGGAACTAATAAAATATCGCAACCTGCTTCAAAAGCCTTTACTACAACCTCTGTTTTTCCATATTTATCGGCAACGGCTTTCATTCCGAGCGCATCTGAGATGACTAGCCCTTCAAAACCCATTTGTTTTTTCAGAATATCCTGAATAATTATTGGAGACAAACTGCTTGGTAATCCAGAAGGATCGAGTGCTGGAACATTCAAATGTCCAACCATAACAGAAGATGTTCCTACCCTAATTCCTTCCTGAAATGGAAAGAAATCTATCGCTTCTAAAGTTTTTAGAGATTGTGAAACAACTGGCAATTCTACATGCGAATCTTTATCAGTGTTGCCATGACCAGGGAAATGTTTAATACTCGTCATCACGCCATTATTTTCCATTCCGCGCACAAACGCTTTAACATGGTCTGCAACTTTTTTAGGATTTTCACCAAAAGATCGAAAGCCGATAACTGGATTGTTTGGATCGCTGTTAACATCTGCCACTGGCGAGAAATTGAGATGAATTCCTAGTTCCTGACATTCTTGCGCCATCATTCCGGCGATTTTCTCGGATAGAACTATATCATCAGCCGCTCCAATCGTATAAGCATATGGAAATCTTTCCCCATCAAACAAACGCATATTAGTTCCCCATTCTGCATCCATCGCAATTAAAAGTGGTGTTTTTGCACTTTTTTGAAAGCGTTGAATTGAAGATACCAAATTTTCCTTTTCACCTTGAAAAAATATTAAACCGCCAACTTTTTCATTGCTTACGAGCCCTTCAATTTCTTGTAAATGCTTTTCTCCTTTATTAGAATATGCCGCGACCATAAAGAACTGACCGATTTTTTCTTCCAAAGTCATACTTTGCAATTGATCGGTAGCCCATTTTTCACCCTCCACAGAAATAAATTTTTGTGCGGTTTTTTCAGAATGCAAACCATTTTTCAAGGAAAGAAAAATCGGCGCTGTGGCAAGTACACTAAAAATTAATAAGATAGAAAGGATTCTTTTACTTTTCATTCTGTAAATTTAACGAGTGTCAGCCGATTATAGCGCATTCCAATCAAAATAATTTTATTAAAACAACTTCCGTACTAATCTTTCAACAAAAAATTATAAAAACAGAAAATTGGTTAGAATTAATTAACAAAATTGGCAATCGGTATTTCTTAAAGAAAGAATATTATCTTATTTTTGTTTCAATTGAAAAAAGTATGCAATTCAAATTTTTAAATAAGACTTTTAAAAACAAACGATTTGATTTTTCGCCAATGCATTATGATGCGCGGAAAGAGCGTTTGGACTTAAAAAAATCACAGTTTGAAAGTCTTAATAGAGAAGACTTAACGGAAGAGGAACGGCGTAAAATTTTACGTCAAAACATGTCTGAATCTTGGAACCGTGGTTCAAATGTTGAGAAACAGCGTTCTTCAGCAAATTTGCGTGTTTTTCTACTGATAATTCTGATTGTAATTTTAGGCTATTTTATTTTTAATGGTTTGGACGATGTGGATGTTGTAGTAAAGAAAATCATGTAAAATGAGCGACATCATACACTTGCTTCCAGATCATATTGCCAATCAAATTGCCGCTGGTGAAGTTATTCAGCGTCCAGCTTCTGTTGTCAAAGAAATGGTTGAAAACGCGAT
This sequence comes from Flavobacteriales bacterium, assembly GCA_947476955.1. Taxonomy (GTDB): domain Bacteria; phylum Bacteroidota; class Bacteroidia; order Flavobacteriales_D; family Crocinitomicaceae; genus M0103. Next base: position 2,126 of record CANJSS010000166.1, on the reverse strand, counting down.
CGATTCGGGTGCAACAAAGATTCAAGTGATTATTAAAGATGCAGGAAAAACCCTGATTCAAATAAACGATAACGGCAGTGGAATGTCCCAAAAAGACGCAGTAATGTGTTTTGAGCGCCACGCAACGAGCAAGGTTAAAATAGCTGCTGATTTATATGCTCTTACCACAAAAGGTTTCCGTGGTGAAGCGTTGGCATCGATTGCTGCGATTGCGCATGTTCAATTAAAAACCAGACAAGAAATATCAGAAATTGGCACATCCATTGAAATTGAAGGAAGCAAAATTAAAAAACAAGAGGCATGCGTTTGTTCCGTTGGCACTTCCTTCGAGGTGAAAAATTTATTTTATAATGTTCCCGCAAGGCGAAATTTTCTAAAATCTGATACTGTCGAATTCAACCATATCGTAGATGAGTTTGAGCGAATAGCGCTTGCACATCCAGATTTATCCTTCACTTTACACCATAACGAACAGGAAATTTACGCTTTATATTCTGCTGTTTTGCGCAAGCGAATCGTAGATGTTCTCGGCAAAAATTCAAATGATAAATTAGTGCCAATTGAAGAATCAACAGATATTGTAAACGTTGTCGGTTATGTCGGAAAGCCGGAATTTTCAAAAAAATCCCGTGGGGAGCAATTCTTATTTGTAAACAATCGGTATTTCAAAGATTCCTTTTTTAGCCATGCGCTGTCTAAAGCCTTTGATGGATTGATTCTTCCAAAAATGTTTCCAACATTTTTTTTATATCTCACGGTAGATCCAAAGAAAATTGATGTGAACGTTCACCCAACAAAAACCGAAATAAAATTCGAAGAAGATCGGTTGATTTACGCCATCTTGTTGAGCAGTGTGCGCCAAGCGCTTGGGAAATACAATATTGCGCCAACGTTGGATTTCAATAGGGAAACAAGTTTCGATATTCCACATAAAATGCATGCCCAGCCAATTGTTGAACCTGTAATTCGTGTAAATAGCGATTTCAATCCATTTCAAACAACTTCCCGTCCAAATGGAAATTCTTCCGGTTCTGGAAATACGTTTACCAAAGCATTAAAAGCAGAAGGATTTGGATCACAAGAAGTTAAGCCATCTGATTGGCAAAATTTTTATGCTGTGGACGAAGTAACGCCAGCTGCGGAGCCTGCTGAATTGGAATTACAAGAAGAGGCAGGACCGAAAAATTACTTGATTCGCGGGAAATATTTATTAACACCCTGTAAATCTGGGATTTTGGTAATCGATAGCCAGCGGGCCACCGAGCGAATTATTTACGACCAACTGATTCACCAATTCGTTTCCAAACCGATAGATTCCCAACAACTTCTTTTCCCAATAGAAAGGGAATTTTCCAGCAATGAAAAAAAGGAATGGCTCTCGAATCGAACGATGCTAGACCGCCTAGGATTTATAGGTGAATTTGAAGAAATGGTGCTTCAGATAACTGCTGTTCCAGCACTTTTGCAAGAGGAAGGAATTCACGAATGTATTGACTTAATTCTAGAAAATATTGCCTTCAAAGAAATCGAAAAAGGAGAAATTGCGCATGTATTGGTGCAATCGATTGCCTCTACTGCAGGAAGAAAAAAATCACCTTTAAATAATAATACATCCGCTGAACATCTGGTAGAACAATTATTCCAGTGCCCAGAGCATTCCTTTACTCCGAAAGGTAAAAAGATCATTCAAACACTCACTTTAGAAGAAATATCCTCAAAATTTTAAATATGTTTTCTTTTTTAAATAACATTCCACAGGTCACTAAAAACCTATTATTACTTAATGTAATGCTTTACATTGTATCGCTTTTTTTAGCAAGTAATGGTTTGGACTTAAGTCAATATCTTGGCGCACATTATTTCAATTCTACTCTATTTCAGCCTTATCAGATAATTACGCACATGTTTATGCATAGTTTGACCGATTTTTTTCACATTCTCTTTAACATGTTACTGCTTGTAATGTTTGGTGCGCATTTAGAGCGACTTTGGGGGCCAAAACGCTTTTTCATTTTCTATTTCGCGTCTGGATTAGGGGCATTTATATTGTATAATTCTATTGGCGTTTGGGAATTGATGGAACTGAAAAAATCATTGATTTCAATGGGATACGATTTAGATATTTT
>CANJSS010000165.1 GCA_947476955.1 Flavobacteriales bacterium | reverse complement strand
TATCTTAGAAATAGAAAATCCGTTTACTAAATTATCGCAAAGTAGAATTGAAATTGGCATCAAAATCTTCAACTATTCGTTTCTTCTTTTTTGGATAGTTCTACTAATTTTAGGAGTTCAAAAAAGCTATTGGACGTTCTTTACTAAAGATATTCCGTTTGGACAATTTCAAGATTCTATGCATTCGATGTACCTTTTGTTTACTTTTTTTGGAATAGGAATCTTGGTGGGATTGTATCTAGTGGTATTGGAGTTTCTAAAAAATATGCAATTAATTTCTAAAAAAGACTTGGAAATTTAAGGAAGAAAAACATTCTTGTTCTTTCATTTTTGCAGAGGAAGGTAATTTTCCTAGTGTTTCAACATTATTTTTAAAGGATTGAATGTAGTATTTTCCAGTATAATTTTTCTGGGTAAGGTATTCAATCATTTCAATCCAATCGGCTTCTAAAATTAAATCCGAATGGAACGTAGTGCGTATTTCAAACGGAATTTCACTTTCTTGGAGCATCGCAAAGGAATTCTCAAATTTTGAAAACAAATCGGTTTTAGTAACTGTCTGAAATTTGCTTGCAGTTGCTTTATAATCTAAGGCAACGTAATCAATTAGACTTTCTTGTAATAATTGCTTTAAAACGGCAGTATTCGAGCCATTCGTGTCAATTTTTACCAAAAACCCCATTTCCTTTATCTCTTTTATCTGTGCGACGATGTTTTTGTGTAATAAACATTCGCCACCACTAAAAACAACAGCATCTAGCAAACCTTGTCTTTTTTGTAAAAAAGAAATTGCTTCAGGAAAAGAAGTGGATCCTTTTCCTAAAACAATTTCGGGATTATAGCAATACAAACACCGCATATTACAGCCAGAATACCAAATAATACAGGCAGATTTATCTGGATAATCTAAAAGCGTAAAAGGTGTAATATTGTAAATAGGTTTGCTTAACACTTACATTCTTTAAAATACATTCTTTGTTTGTGTTCGCCTTTTTTACCAATATTAAAACTTTCAACAGGGCGATGGTAGCCCATTACTCTGGTATAAACTAAGCATTTTGTTCTTAAAAGTTGGTTTTGTTCTAAAATCTCATTGTGGTTCGTTTTCATATAATGTGTTTTTTTGATTTTCTATAATTTCTTCATCGCATTTCGGACAATATTCGTGTTCGCCATTCAAATAACCATGAACCGGACAAACGCTAAATACTGGGGTAACGGTGATGTAGGGTAATTTAAATTTAGTTAAAACTGTTTTTACAAAATTCTTGCAGGCTTCGGGAGAGCTTATTCTTTCGTTCATGTATAAATGTAGCACCGTTCCACCAGTATATTTACATTGCAATTCGTCTTGCATTAACAATGCTTCTATTGGGTCTTGCGTAAAATCTACCGGAATTTGGGAGCTGTTAGTATAGTAATTGTTTTCTTCGGTTCCCGCTTGAAGAATATCAGCATATCGTTTTTTGTCTTCTTTGGCAAATCGATAAGTGGTTCCTTCGGCAGGAGTTGCTTCTAGATTATATAAATTTCCAGTTGCTTCTTGAAATTCTTTCATTCTATTTCGGATGTAATCTAAAATTTCCAAGCAAAAATCATTTCCAAAAGTAGAAGTAATGTCGTCTTTGTCATTTGTAAAATTCCGTACCATTTCGTTCATTCCGTTAACACCAATGGTAGAAAAATGATTTCTAAAATGGGTTAAATAGCGCTTGGTGTAAGGATATAATCCTCGGTCGTACATCTGTTGAATAAAGACTCTTTTTTTCTCTAAAGTTGATTTAGAGATTTCCATTAAATTATCCAACTCATTAAAAAGGGCTTCTTTATTTCCAGCATACAAATAGCCTAAACGAGCCATATTAATGGTAACCACGCCAATACTTCCCGTCATTTCGGCACTTCCAAAAAGTCCGTTACCGCGTTTTAATAATTCTCTTAAATCCAGTTGCAAACGGCAACACATACTTCGAACCGCATTGGGTTTGTATGCATTTGGGTTTTCAATTGCAATACCATTTTCATCTAAAATATATTGGCTTCCGATAAAATTTTGAAAATAAGAAGACCCAATTTTGGCTGTGTTTTCAAATAGTAATTCGGTGTTTTCTCCATCCCAATCAAAATCTTCGGTAATATTTACCGTAGGAATAGGGAAGGTAAACGGTTGTCCATTAGCATCCCCTTCGGTCATTACGGTGTAATAGGCCTTATTTATCAAGTTCATTTCGGCTTGAAAATGTTCGTAACGTAAGTCGGTAGGTTTATCGGCTCCGCGCTCCCGGGCTTTTATCAAAACATCATGATTGAAGTTTCCTTCAAAAAAATGATGGTCATTTTTAGTTGGGATTTGAGTTTTCAAATCTTCAGGAACTATCCAATCCAAAGTAATATTGGTGAATGGTGATTGTCCCCAACGAGCTGGAACATTAAGGTTGTATACAAAACTACGAACTGCTTTTAGCACTTCGTCAAACGAAAGATTGTCTTTAAAAACATAAGGAGCGAGATAGGTGTCAAACGAACTAAATGCTTGTGCACCTGCCCATTCGCTTTGGAGAATCCCTAAAAAATTAGACATTTGTCCGAGGGCTTCTCTAAAATGAGAAGGCGCTTTGCTTTCCACTCGTCCGCGCACACCATTAAATCCATCGTTTAATAAAACCCTAAGACTCCAACCAGCACAATAACCAGTTAAACAATCTAAATCGTGAATATGGAGATCTCCATTTCTATGCGCATACCCTTCTTTTTTAGAATAGACTTTATCCAACCAATAATTTGCAATTATTTTACCTGCAACATTATTAACTAAACCAGCATTAGAATAGGAGGTATTGGCATTGGCATTAATTCGCCAATCGGTTTGAGAAATGTATTCTTCAATAGTTTGGGTGCTGTCTACATAAGTTGTGTCGTCGTTCAATCCGTCAACATGTTCCCGTTGTAATTTTCGGGTATGACGAAACAACATAAACGAACGCATAACGTTGAAATATTCTTTTTCGAAAAGAGATTTTTCGATAATATCTTGAATTTCCTCAACTGCCCAGGTATCTTTATTTGCAATTGCCGTTCGAACCATTTCATAAATACTTTCGTCAAAAGGAATAGAAACACTTTCAAAACTCTTTTCAATAGCATCCTTTATTTTATAGCTTTCAAATGGTTTGTAATCTCCATTTCTTTTTATGACAAATTTCTCCATAAGATGAGGTTTTAAAAGGGTTCTATTAATGAATTATACTATTGTAAATCGTTCTTCTAATTGTAGAGCTTTCGGAAAAAGAATATTGTTTTCAAGATGGATGTGTTTGTGAAGGTCTTGTTCAAATTCTTGCAACATGGCAAACGTCACTTTGTAGGTTCCGCAAGCATCACTAGGGGGTGTGTAATTATTTGTTAATAGTACAATTTTAGCAAATAATTCACCTTCCATTTCATGATCCTTTTTAAGAATTGCAATTGGATTGTCCACAATCCCGAAGAGGGCTTGTTCAATAGTTTCATTGTTTTTTAAAGCAGCGGTCATTGTTTTGATAAACGGAAACAAAACTTCTTCTTCTTTTAGCATATGATTGGAAAGTTCGACAGCACTGATTTTAAAAATAGCATTTATTTCAATTAGCTCCGGATGATTTGAACCATGTACTTTGCAAAGTTTGTCTAAGTATTGCAAAAGAACGGGTGTTTTTGTTAAAACATATTCGTGGTGGGTTTCTAGAATATAATCGATTAATAAACTAGGAGAGAAGGAAATGAAATCCATTTCGGAAGAGTTGTTCGACTCTAAAACAGTATTTAATTCATTTTCAATTTCATTTAGGTTCAAACCTTTTGCTTGGCATACTTCATCAAGGGTTCTATTTCCCTTGCAGCAAAAATCAATTTTATACTTTGAAAATAGTGCAGCAGTTCTAAAATCTTGGGCAACATATGCTCCAATGGTTGCTTTTTCTATGGTGTTCATGTCTTTTTGTTTAATAATTATAAATCCAAAATTACCATTTATTGTATTTATAAAACATGAGCGAAGTCATAAAAAAATGCTTCTTTTAAGCCCCTCCCAATTGAATTAAACTTCCAAGCAC
>CANJSS010000164.1 GCA_947476955.1 Flavobacteriales bacterium | reverse complement strand
TAGCGCTTTTCGCTTTTATTCTGCTTGAAAATCAACTAGTGGCACAAGGATGTTCTCAATGTAAAATGCTTGCAGAACAAGGCAGTGAATTAGATGAGGCGTCTTTCGGCAGCAGCATAAATACAGGAATTCTTTACTTAATGCTTATTCCTTATTTTTTGCTACTTTTTTTATTTCGAAAAAGAATTTTCTTGTTTTTCAAATCCTTTGCTAAGAAGTAAAATACCCTTTAAAATCTATTTCTCGATTTAAATAAAGCGTGGCTTAAATTTGTATAGGAAAGTGAAAACTCCAATGAGCCACCACTATATGCCCTTTGCATGGAGGAAATAGTTACATCATAACTAACTCCAAATTTAAATCCAGCCCAATCCAACGTTACTGCTGGAACAAGAGCGTCTCTAAACCGGAAGTAAGAACCAAAACCGATATAGGCGTCTTGGAAGTTTCCGGTAACTTTTGTTCCATTTTTGAAACGGTATTTAAAAATTGCGCCTAAAATTGTTTCAGCGTGGGGGCCTTGAAAAAACTGAACGATACTTCCATCAATTGACCAATCCGTATCCAATATGTCAGAAATAACGGAAGAATGTATAACAAATTTACTAAGCATTCTTTCCCCAGAAATGGTTGTGTATTTTAATTCTGGACGGTTTAAGTGAAATCCAGAAACACCAAATTGAAACTTAAAATCGTTGTTTCTTCTAAAGGTAGATTTACCTCCATCAAAGACATAAAATAAGCCCGCCGAAGCGTCTGCATAGGTAAAGGAACTTGCTCCATTTGCTTCCCCAGAAAGAATTGTTTGGTCAAACTGTGTTCCAGTCCATTGGGAAGAAAAAATCAACTTCGAAAAATCTGCTTTTCTACTTCCAAATCCTCCCTGAATTCCGACGGATAAAGTATGCCCAGACCCTCCCATTGGCAAAATTCCGCTAATAGACAATGACCCTGTCTGGTTTCCAAAACGCGCATCGCCACCAATATCGTTGTTAAACATCAATCCAACGCCAAGATGCGCCTTGTCGTTATTTCTACTTTTACCAAAATTCGCGTCTGCGGCAACAGAAGTTGTCATAAATTGTGTTCCAGCGCCTAACCATTGATTGCGATGGTTGATAATTACACGCTCCCATCCATCGTATACTCCTGCAGCTGCCGGGTTTATTAACAGCGGCGTTTGAGAGGTTTGAGAAAAATGTAAATCCTGAGAAATTGCATTTAACGAAACAAAAAAGGAAATTGAAAAAATTATTTTTCTCATAACCACTAGCGAATTAAAGTTATATTTCCTGACTTGGTTTCTGTATTTCCAGCAATGTATTTCACCTCTAAAATATAAGCATAGACGCCGGAATTACATGCTTCTCCTTTAAATGTTCCGTTCCACGAAAAGTTTCTATCGCTTGTGTTAACCATCCTATTTCCCCATCTGTCATAAATTGAAAGGTTGAAAGACAGGACATCTTTACCAACGATTATAGATAAGATTTCATTGTCTGAATCGCCAGAGCCATTTGGAGAAAACCCTGTTGGTAGATAGATACCATTGATACAATTTGCACCAACATTATTTGGATCACATTCGTCTAGCGGATCCGTTGCGTTTCCAACTTCAATGCCGTCTTCCAAACCATCTCCATCCGTATCTGCATTATTCGGATTTGTTCCCAAAACTGCTTCCTGGGCATCTGTTAGACCATCGCCATCGGAATCAATTTGGCAGTCAACAGATGAATTATCTGGATCACAAGGATCTAATGGATTTGATCCTGCAGTAATTTCTGCGCCATCGTTAATCCCGTCACCATCTGTATCCGGATTTGTTGTTGTTGTTCCAGCTGCTGTTTCCTGTGCATTCGTTAAACCATCACCATCTTGATCACAAGGGCCAGCATTTGGATTTGGAATACACGGATTTGTATTTGCCGGATCTAATTCATCGCTTACGCCATCGTTATCTGTATCGGTAATAGATGATTCCAAAGCATCAATTATTCCGTCGCCATCTGTGTCAATTGGATTTAGTGGGTCTGCTCCAACTTCCAAGTTGTCATTTTCTCCATCACCATCTGTATCCGGATTTTGAGGGTCTGTTCCTGCCAGCGCTTCATCTGTGTTCAATAATCCATCGCCGTCAAAATCGGGATTATCCAAAAGGAAAAATGCAACAATATTTTCTGCTCCGGTAATATTTAAGGTATTCGTGTCTGATGTAATTGGAAGGGCCAACGGGCCAATCGTATATTCCCAATGGTCAAAAACATATCCTGGCAATGGTTGTGCAACAAGATTAGTTGCAATTCCGCCATAGTAAGATGTCGCCCAAGGATACGTTGGAGCCCAAATTGAATTCACTTTAATTTCACCTGACAATGCTGGTGAAACATCAAACGTTACATTAAATGGACCCGTTAAAGAGTAGCAATCTATCAAGCCTTGTTCAAGTGCAGCACAACGATTGTTTATGAAGTTTCGCAATGTTTGAACCTTGGTTTGCCAATCTGCAAAAGAGGTCCCGGGTTGTGGCCATTTTGCAATTTGGCCAGGCATTTCCGGCGAGATTTCGGCGACCATACTATCCAAAAGTGGAATCATGGAATCACAAGAAAAATACGTATTAACCAAATCGATATATCTTGTGATATAATATTGTTCAACGATTGGATTTTCATTTATTAATTTTTGAAGAATATTGGTGTGTCCTTGTCCTCCTGGATTTGGGAGATTCTCAACATTACATGGGTCTGCATTTGCGGATGGATCTGGAATTCCGGTATAATTAATATAGTGCCCAAAAGTTGCATCCATATCCCAAAGTGTATACCGCCATTTTTTCTTGTCGCCCAAAGTATCCATTCCTCTCCACCATGCGGTATTCCAGTTCAGCCAATCTTGGTTCACAACATAGGAGTTGAACATGAAATAATCACACAAAGATTGCCAATTCAACAAACTATCCACATAATTGAAATTTGCAGGAACTGCCATATTGTTGGTGTTGATATATGTTCGCAACGCCGTCCAGTCGGGCTGTGCATTTGGAGCGCCATATTCTTGCCACGTTCCTCCCCATGTTTTTAAATATTGCAAATGAAATTTATCTTGGTTAAAATAGTAGTTTGTATAGTCATGATCGTCCGCTTTTTCGCGAATTTCATATACTCCCCAATATTGTCCATTTAAATAAACCACACAAGGCCTCCAGGTTCGCTCATCCAACTTCATGTCTGCTCGAATAGACAATGTATGAATAAATGCATCTCGAATATGCGCTCCGTCTTCAAACGAATAATTATCACTTGCTGCCGGCTTTAAAATTACCCGTTGGAACTTATCTCGGGTTTTTTCAGGGAAAATTTGATGTTCAAGTTGCGCAGCATAACCAAATTCGTCTCGTGTGATGTAATCAAAGCCCCTCTGAGCATATGACCATGAGTCATTACCGTGCTTATTAAATTCCCCTTGGCCCTCGTCAATAAAAGTTCCGTCGTCTTCGAATAACTCAAAAGATCCGACAGCCGTAATTTGATTTCCATTTGCAACTAACGTTGAAACAGCTGCGCTACTGACAGAAACAACAGGAATTGGGTGTGTAACATTTATAAAGTAGGTGTTGGATTCAATGAAAGATGGTTGATTTGTTCCAAATGCTGCTGCTCTTAAAATGGTTGTTGCAGCTATTGTAATCGGGCCCGAATAGAGCGTAGATGTTGTTGCCGGATTTGAGCCGTTTATAGTATATCGAATAGACGCTGTTGGATCAGAGCACGTAATCGTCACCGTTTGCGTTCCAGTATAAAAACCAGGTGCCAAACTTAAGACTGGTGTTGGAACGTAAAAGTTCTGAGCGCCAGTGTTGTTTGCGTTTGGTGTAGGCGTCGTAAATAATTTCCAGTCCACGGCGCCATTTGTAGATCTCCCAACGGAATGGTCTGCTTTTGTCATGTGCACCAATTTCAGAGAATCTACTACAACGCCACCAACATTCGTTAAAATAATCCAGTCGCCTTTAGTTTGTTTTAAATTAAAATTAGTGTGTAATTGCGTTCCGTTTACTGTGTTTCGATTCGAGCAAAACACCATTTTAAAACCATTTGCAGGAATTGTTCCGCTTGGAACTACCCATTTAAATAAGTTCGTTGACTTATTGGATAAAAAATAACCTGTAAGGTCGACTGCTGTCGCGGTTGGATTGTATAATTCAACCCAATCTTC
>CANJSS010000163.1 GCA_947476955.1 Flavobacteriales bacterium | reverse complement strand
TATAGCTGGGGCGCCTATTGTGATTGTACCGTTGTCGTCTAACAAATAAACTTTGTCGAAAGAAACTTTAGTTCCTTCTTCATTTGCCAAACGGTGAACGTAAACCTTTAGGTCTTTGCTAACTTTAAACTGTTGCCCTGCTATCTCTACGATTGCATACATAACAAATTGTTTTATAAATTTTTAAGGTTGCAAATATACAATTAAATATTTATCCTGCAATTAGTTCTACAAAAAATATTTTATCCCTACTCAATCACCCTATAAAACGGCGTTTTCAATTTGAAAAAGAGTTAAATTTTTACCAAAATTGAAATATTTTTGACTTCGTCATGAAAAAAAGTTATTTTTGATGTAAGAAAAAATTTTCTTTTTGTAACGAAAAGCTTATTTTCGATACCAACAATAAATAAACAATTTATTAATCCTTATGAAAAAATCAATAATGATGTTAAGTGCTGCGCTTTTACTGGGAGGAGTTGCTTCTGCTCAGAAAGTGGATTTCGAAGAATACGACTTAGACAACGGAATGCACGTTATTTTACATAACGATCCATCAGCTCCTGTGGTAGTTACTTCGGTAATGTACCATGTGGGCTCCAAAGATGAAACTCCTGACCGAACTGGTTTTGCTCACTTTTTTGAACATTTATTGTTCGAAGGAACTGAAAATATAAAACGTGGAGAGTGGATGAAAATCGTAACTTCTAACGGAGGCGTCAACAATGCCAATACTTCTGACGACCGGACTTATTATTACGAAGTGTTTCCGTCGAACAATCTAGAATTAGGACTTTGGATGGAATCCGAACGATTAATGCATCCTGTCATTAATAAAATTGGTGTGGATACTCAAAACGAAGTCGTAAAAGAGGAAAAAAGAACCAGTTTTGACAATCGCCCTTACGGAAATATTCTTACGGTGGTAAAAGAAAACATGTTTAAAAACCATCCGTATCGTTGGTCAACCATCGGATCCATGAAAGATTTAGATGCCGCCACTTTAGAAGAATTTCAAGCATTCAACAAAAAATTCTATACGCCAAACAATGCTGTTTTGGTTGTTGCTGGAGATTTCGAAAACAAACAAGCCAAAGAATGGATTCAAAAGTATTTTGGACCTATTAAAAAAGGAGAGGTTGTTGTTAAAAAAACCTTCTTAGAAGATCCTATTTCGCAAACAATACATGCCACTTACGAAGATCCTAATATCCAAATCCCAATGTTGGTGGCTTCTTACAGAACGCCATCCATGAAAACTAGGGATGCAAGAGTTTTAGATTTAATTTCTTCTTATTTAAGTGATGGGAAAAGCTCTAAATTATACAAAAAAATTGTAGATGAGAAAAAAATGGCATTGCAAATTGGCGCTGTTGGCTTTAGCCAAGAAGACTACGGAATGTACATTATATATGGTTTACCAATGGGAACTTTCAAATCTGCCGATTTATTAAAAGAAATTGACGAGGAAGTTGTAAAAATTCAAACCGATTTGATTTCGGAGAAAGATTATCAAAAACTACAAAACACCTTTGATAATCAATTTGTAAATGCTAATTCTAGCGTAGAGGGAATTGCAGAAAATTTAGCTAAATTTCACCTACTTTATGGCGATATACACTTGATTAATTCTGAAATAGAATTGTACCATTCGATTACAAGAGAGGAAATCAGAGATGTTGCAAAAAAATATCTAAACCCAAATCAAAGATTGATTTTGGATTATGTCCCTTCTAAAGAACAAGCTCACAACTAAGACATTATAAATCATGAAAAAATCAAGTATCCTATTATTCATATTGTTCTTAACTGGAATTATGCAAGCACAAGATCGCACACAGCCAAAACCTGGAAATCCTCCAGTTGTAAATATCAAGAAACCACAAACCTTTGTATTGCCAAACGGTTTGAAAGTTATGATTGTAGAAAATCATAAATTACCCAGAGTAACCTTTAATCTAGCCTTAGATAATGCCCCTTTTGCAGAAGGAAATAAAAAAGGAACTGATGATTTATGCAGCAGCTTATTGGGAAATGGATCTAAAAAAATACCCAAAGATGCTTTTAATGAGGAAATCGACTTTTTAGGCGCTAGTATTAACTTTAGTTCTCACGATGCTTATGCTAGTTCGCTATCAAAATACGCCAACCGAATATTAGAATTGATGGCTGACGGCTCATTGAATCCTAATTTCACACAAGTAGAATTCGATAAGGAAAAGGCTAAATTAATAGAAGGCCTTAAAGCAGAAGAAAAAAGTGTTCCTGCAATTGCAAACAGAGTGACAGATGCACTTGCCTTTGGGAAAAACCATCCTGCAGGTGAATATGTTTCTGAGGAAACACTAAAAAACGTTACTCTTGCTGATGTTCAAGCTAATTACAAAAATTATTTTGTTCCTGAAAATGCCTATTTGGTTATTATTGGAGATATAAAATACGCAAACATTAAACCTATTGTCGAAAAATTATTTGGGAAATGGAAAAAAAGCAGCACGCCAAAGTTGACGTATGCAGCACCTATAAATGTGCCTTTTACTCAAATCAATTTTGTAGATGTTCCTAATGCAGTTCAATCGGAGATTTCGTTAGTAAATACAGTGAATTTAAAAATGAGTGATCCTGATTTTTTCCCAGCTGTAATTGCAACTAATATTCTTGGTGGTGACTTTAATAGCTACTTAAACATGAATTTAAGAGAAAAACATGGTTGGACTTATGGCGCAAGTGCTACAATTGGTTCTGGTAAATATGTATCCAAACTAAAATCAGCATCGGCAGTTAGAAACGTAGTTACAGACAGTGCTGTTGTTGAATTTATCAAAGAAATTAAAAAAATCAGAACTGAAAAAGTAAGCGACGAAGTACTGAAAAATGTAAAAGCAGGATATATAGGTCGATTTGTAATGCAGGTTGAAAAACCACAAGCCGTGGCTCGATACGCTTTGAACATAGAAACAGAAGGGCTTCCAGCAAATTTTTATGAAAACTACATCAAAGCCATAAACGCAGTTACGGCAGAAGATGTAATGACGGCGGCAAATAAATATTTTCTGTTAGACAATACTCGAATTGTAATAGCCGGAAAAGGTTCGGATGTGATTTCAGGTTTAGAAACGCTAAAAATTCCGATGTTGTTTTTTGATAAATATGGCAATTCAATAGAGAAACCAATTTATAAAAAAGAAATTCCAGCGGGAGTTACAGCCAAAATTGTTTTAGATAATTACATTAAAGCAATTGGTGGAGAAAAAGCATTGAACGAGGTAAAAACTATAGCCATGTATGGAACAACTACTATTCCACAAGCTCCTTCTCCATTATCTTTTACTTCTAAAGTTGACACTAACAATAAATTATTGGTAGAATTAGCCATGGGCGAAATGAGCATGATGAAACAAGTTCTTAATGAAAAAGAAGGATCTATTACGCAACAAGGTAGAAAAATGAAAATTGAAGGTGCCGATTTAGCCAAAATGAAAGCTAGCGCAGTTCCTTTTGAAGAATTGGGATTTTTGACTAAAACGAATGTTGAATTAACTGGAATCGAAACTATTGAAGGAAGTGACGCTTATGTTCTAAAAAACGGGGTTGCAACATTGTATTATGATGCAAAATCAGGACTAAAAGTGGCTGATTCCGAAGTTCAAGATCAAGGCGGAAACAAAATCACTTTGATGACTTATTATAAAGATTACAGAGACGTTAAAGGCGTTAAAGTTCCTTTTAATATTGTGAAAAATGTTGGAATAGAATTGGATATAAAAATGTCTGATGTGAAAATCAACGAAGGTGTTTCTGACGCTGATTTCCAATAGTCAAAATATAAATTTACAAACAAAGGCTGTCTGAAAAGGCAGCCTTTGTTGCTTTATAAATATCGAGAAATATGATTTCGAACTATTTTTTGGAAGATAAATAAACGCCTATTAAAACAATAAAAGCACCAACAAACTGAACTGGCGTTAGCATTTCGTTATCTAATAATCCCCAAAAGAAAGCAACGATTGGAATTAAATACGTAACCGAAGTAGCGAAAACTGGCGAAGATATTTGCACTATTTTAAAGAAAATAATATTGGCAATTCCAGTTCCAAAAACTCCAAGAATCATAATAAACCAAAGGGAATGCTGAACTTTTTGAACCTGCAGCACATCGAAAAATCCAGAGAAAAACAAAATAAAACAAGCTGGAATCAGTAGAACCATAAAATTTCCAGTGGTAATACTTAATGGACTCAAATTAGACAAATGCTTCTTCAATATATTAACATTAATGGCATAGCAAAAGGAAGCTATTATTACCAAGATAGCATAGAAATAATTCTGATCTGGATGATTAATTGCCCCATTAAAAACCAAAAGCAGACT
>CANJSS010000162.1 GCA_947476955.1 Flavobacteriales bacterium | reverse complement strand
CTGTTTTTTGGGCGAGAGATCGCGTAAACGAGCCAGTTTCGCACTTAAATGCTACACAACTGAGTGAACATATCGCTGCTTTAGCTCCAGAAGCTGGATTTACAGTGCAGATTTTAGAAAAAACGCAAATTGAATCCCTGAAAATGGGAGGTTTAATTGCGGTTAATAAAGGTTCCATTGATCCGCCAACGTTTACTATTGTGGAATACAAACCGGAGAAACCAGTGAACAAAAAACCAATCGTTTTGGTTGGAAAAGGCGTAGTTTACGATACTGGTGGTTTAAGTTTGAAACCAACTCCAGGTTCAATGGACGTTATGAAATGCGATATGGGCGGTGCAGCTTGTGTTGTTGGAGCGGTTTACCTTGCAGCAATGCAAAAGTTAAAAGTGCACGTAATTGCTTTGGTTCCAGCCACAGATAATCGCCCGGGAATGAACGCATACGCTCCTGGAGATGTAATTACCATGTTTGATGGAACAACTGTGGAAGTACTCAATACAGACGCAGAAGGCAGAATGATTTTAGCCGATGCATTGGCATATTCCAATAAATACAAACCGGAATTGGTAATCGATGTGGCAACATTAACAGGAGCTGCACTGCGCGCAATTGGAACGAAAGCAACAGTAATAATGGGAAATGCTGAGGATAAAGTGTTTGATGCATTAACCAAATCCGGAGATGAAACACACGAAAGAGTCGTGCGCTTTCCATTCTGGGAGGACTATGGGAATGAAATAAAATCAACGATTGCAGATCTTAAAAATTTAGGTGGACCAAACGCTGGAATGATTACTGCAGGAAAATTTTTAGAGCATTTTGTGAAAGCACCATATATCCATATGGATATTGCAGGTCCTGCATGGTTGGACGCAAAAGAAGACTACAAAGGCCAAGGCGGAACAGGAACCGGCGTTCGATTGTTATACAATTTTTTGAAAAAATATAAATAATGGAGAAAGAGAAGGAAAAAGAAAAGGAACTCGGCAATCCAAATCCAATAAAAGTCGGAATCTCCATTGGCGATATAAATGGTATTGGTCCAGAAGTGATTATGAAGTCTCTGAAAGATGCACGTTTACTTTTAGATTGCACTCCAATTGTTTACGGATCCAACAAGGTTTTCTCGCATTATAAAAAGGTTCTAGAAGAGATTGATTTTAATTACCAATCTTGCAAAACGGCTGACGAAGCACAAATCCGTAAGATTAATGTTGTCAATGTTTGGAACGACGACATTGAATTCCAAATGGGAAGTGTTACAGAAATAGGTGGTAAATATGCATTTTTATCCTTGGAACGTGCAACGCAGGATTTGGCATCGGGTAAGATAGATGTGCTAGTAACAGCGCCAATTTCAAAGGAAGCAATGGCAAAATCAGGGTTTAAGTTCCCAGGACATACAGAATACCTTGCGGATTTATCCGGAATGGAAGACGCACTGATGGTGATGGTTTCAGGAAATTTGCGCGTAGCATTAGTCACCAGTCATATTGCATTAAAAGATGTCAATTCAGCATTATCGAAGGAAAAGATTCTAGATAAAATTAAAACCTTTGAAACGAGTTTAAAGAAGGACTTTGGACTGATTAGGCCAAAAATTGCAGTTTTTGGATTGAATCCGCACGCAGGAGAAAATGGTAAAATGGGTACGGAAGAACAGGAAATAATCGCACCGGCGATTAACCTAGCACGCGCTGAAAATATTTTAGCATTTGGACCATATCCGGCAGATGGGTTTTTTGGTTCCCCAACACGTTCACAATTCGATGGCGTTTTGGCAATGTATCATGATCAGGGATTGGCAGCGTTTAAAGCTATAGCTTTCGAAGATGGCGTGAATTATACAGCTGGATTACCAATTGTTAGAACATCGCCCGACCACGGAACAGCATTTGATATTGTAGGACAAAATAAAGCTTCTGAATTGTCGATGCGCAGCGCAATTTATCTTGCAATGGACGTGTATAGAAACCGTATTTTCACAAAAGAAATGAATGGGAATCCTCTGCAAATTAGTCCGAGAGAAAAAAGAAGAACAAGCAATGAATTGGAATAATTCTGATTTTTTATCAAAAAAAAAGAAGAAAGTACCATTTTTAAGCTAAAATTGCTACCTTTGCCCTCCAATTTTTATACAGTGTGAAGTCGGAAAAAGAATATATTATTCCATTTATAGGCTTGAAACTGGGGTTTCATGAATACCATTTTGATATTCGTGATGCGTTCTTTGAAGAGAGAGATTATTCAATTGTTCACAACGGAAAAGTGACTGTTCAATTGATTCTGGAGAAAAAAGAAACAATGATGATAGGAGAATTTTCTATCGCTGGAACTGTTTCTACAGAATGTGATCGATGTACAGATATGGTAGAAGTTCTTGTACAAGGGAACTACCGATTGGTGTACAAATTTGATACGGAACCAAGTGATGATGAAACACTGATTGTTTTGCATCCCGATGATTACGAATTGGATTTACGCGATAATATCTATGAATTAATAACGGTTTCACTTCCAACCCGTTTACTGCATCCAAAAGGAGAATGTAACGAGGAAATGTTGGAGCTGTTGAAAAAGTATACGCTTCCACAACCAAACGAAGACGAAGATGATTACGGCGACGAAGATTGGGATGAGGAAGACGAAGATGATGAGGATTGGGAAGACGAAAATGATGAAGACGATGAGGACGACGATGGTCCTATTGATTCACGTTGGAACGCATTAAAAAATTTGAATTAAACAAAATATAAATAAAGTAAAATGGCACATCCTAAACGAAAAATATCGAAGACAAGACGTGACAAGAGACGAACGCACAAAAATGCTGTTGCAAAGAATATCGCAACATGTCCAACTACGGGACAACCGCATTTGTTCCACCACGCTCATTGGCATGAAGGAAAACTGTATTACAAAGGGAGAGTTGTAGCAGAAAAAGAAGTAGCAGTTTAATCTGCATTTACTTAATCCGCTTCTTCATGAAGATTGGAATTGATATTCTAGGCGGTGATTTTGCTCCGGATGTAAATATATCGGGGGCAATTCTTGCTAAACAAGAACTTCCAAACGATGTTAGACTTGTTCTAATTGGCGACAGAGATCAAATCTCGAGTGGCCTTTCGTCGTTTGGTGAAAAGTTGGAAGATTATGACATTGTGCACGCACCGGATGTGATTACGATGCACGATCATCCCACTCGCGCAATTTCTCAAAAACCGAATAGCAGCATAGCTGTTGGATTTGAATTACTCTCAAAAAAGGAAATTCATGCGTTTGCAAGCACTGGAAATACGGGTGCAATGTTAGTTGGTTCTATCTACAAGATAAACACCATTCCTGGAATTATTCGTCCTTGCATTACGTCTACTTTACCGCAAATAGATGGCTCAAAATCTATTTTATTAGATGTTGGTTCCAATGCAGATTGTAAAGCAGATGTTTTGTATCAATTTGCCGTTCTTGGCTCTCTTTATTCCAAAAATGTATACGGAATTGAATCACCAAGAGTGGCGCTTTTAAATATTGGTGAAGAGGAATCCAAAGGAAATCTTTTGACTATTGCTACACACAAGTTAATGATGGAATCTGACGAAATAAATTTTACAGGAAATTTAGAGGGCAGGGATATTTTCCTTGGAAAAGCAGATGTAATTGTTTGTGATGGTTTTACAGGAAACATAGTACTAAAAGAGGCTGAAGGCATCTATTCTTTGATGAAAATGAGAGGAATTCACGATGAGTATTTTGAACGATTCAATTACGAAAACTACGGAGGAACGCCAATTCTGGGAGTGAAAGGCAATGTGATTATTGGGCATGGAATCTCCAATACTAAAGCAGTAAAAAATATGATTTTACATGCACATGAAGTTGCCAAATCGGGGTTGGCTTTGCGAGTAAACGAAGCATTTAATTAATTATGAAAAAAATTACAGCAGCAATAACAGGTGTACAAGGATATGTTCCGGACTATGTTATGACCAACGATGAGTTGTCAACATTGGTCGATACCTCTGACGAGTGGATATTATCGCGCACAGGAATAAAAGAAAGAAGAGTCATGAAAGATGGAGCTTCCTCCGATATGGCTGCTGCAGCTGTCGCTCAATTATTAGAGAAAAAAGGGATTGATCCATTGGATATCGAATTGGTGATTTGCGCAACTGTTACACCAGATTATCCATTTCCAAGCACTGCAAATGTAATTTGCGATAAAGTTGGAATGAAAAATGCCTGGGGATACGATTGTATTGCTGCATGTTCTGGGTTTATATACGCATTATCGACTGGAGCACAATTTATTGAAACTGGTCGTCATAAGAAAGTAATCGTAGTTGGGGTTGATAAAATGACCTCTATTTTAGATTACGAAGATCGCACAACATGCGTAATTTTTGGCGACG
>CANJSS010000161.1 GCA_947476955.1 Flavobacteriales bacterium | reverse complement strand
TCGTTAAAACTTCCCCAGCGCGATTCGGATGGAGGAACAGGATTATTTGCAATCCACGTACCGTTTGAAAATTGAAAGAAATCTTCTTGCGGTGCGATTTTAACATTTAAAAAAGCTAGATCAACTGTTTGCAGTGTAATTGGCGTTTTCTGTTCTTTAACTGTAGCGTTTTCATTTACTAAACTATTGTCTTTGATTACATTACAACTTACTGTTAACGCAATACTTGAGGCAATAAAAAGAGTGTTTTTAGTATTCATATATTAATTATTTGGTGTAAATAGCATTTCTACATGTGGAATATCATCTTCCAGATATTCTTTTCCTGTAGAAATAAATGCATGCTGAGAATAATAGTTTTCCAAGTGCTTTTGCGCAGAAAGTCTAACAGGAACCTTACCGAATTCCTGCAGGATGAATTCCATAGTTTTATGCATTAATTCATGCCCTTTTCCATTTCCTCGAATGGTTTCATCGATTACTACGCGACCAATCGCAACCTCCGGGTATGCCAATCCTGGAGGTAGAATTCTACCCGTTGCAACGACTTTCCCTACACCATCGCGACAGATCAAGTGGTAACATTTTTTGTCTTTACCATCCAAATCCAAATAGGCGCAATTTTGCTCTACAACAAATGCCTTCAAACGCAAGGCAATAATATCATGAAATTCGTTGGTAGTAAGTTCTGGATAATGTTTTATTTGCCAATCTAAATGCATAAATAATCTATTTTAAAAGTATATTTTCGTTTGTAGTGATTTCTGAGGTGTTACTTTAAGTTTGAATAACGCCAACATTATAGGGTTTTTCTGCTTTCTTATGGTTCGCCATTTCAATTCCAAGAGAAATTACTTTCCGCGTATCTGCAGGATTTATAATTGCATCCACCCATAATCTACTCGCAGCATAATAAGGAGAGATTTGTTCATCGTATCGGTCCTTGATGGAATCGTACAATTCCTTTTCCCTTTCCGGAGTAATCTCTTCCCCTTTAGCCTTTAAAGAGGCAACTTCAATTTGTAAAATTACTTTTGCAGCAGATGCGCCGCTCATTACAGCAATTTCTGCAGTAGGCCATGCTACAATTAATCTTGGATCGTATGCTTTTCCGCACATAGCATAATTTCCAGCTCCGTATGAATTACCGGTAATTACAGTGAATTTTGGGACAACCGAATTAGCCATTGCATTGACCATTTTTGCACCATCCTTTATAATTCCGCCGTGTTCACTTTTTGATCCAACCATAAAACCTGTAACATCCTGTAGAAAAACCAATGGAATGTTTTTTTGGTTACAATTCATAATGAAACGTGCTGCTTTATCCGCGGAATCAGAATATATAACACCTCCAAATTGCATTTCACCTTTGGCACTTTTAATTATTTCCCGCTGATTAGCAACAATTCCGACGCTCCAGCCATCTATTCGTGTGTAGGCACAAATAATGGATTTCCCATAATCTGCTTTGTATTCCGTAAATTCTGAGCCATCTACGAAAGCGCGCAGTAATTCTTTGGTGTCGTATTGTTTTGTGCGGTCAACCGGCATAATCCCGTAAATATCTTTCAAAGGTTTTTTTGGAAGAACACTTTCCTTTCGATCAAAACCTGCAATTTCAGGATGCCCAATTTTATCCACTAAATCGCGAATTGTTGCTAGACATTCTTGGTCGTTTTCGGTTTTATAATCGCAAACGCCTGATATTTCGGTGTGTGTTTTTGCCCCTCCTAATGTTTCGTTATCTATACTTTCTCCAATTGCAGCTTTCACCAAATAGGACCCAGCAAGAAAAATTGTACCTGTTTTATTTACAATCAACGATTCATCCGACATAATAGGCAAGTATGCGCCACCGGCAACACAACTTCCCATTACAGCCGCAATTTGAACAATTCCCATGGAGCTCATAATTGCGTTGTTTCTGAACATTCTTCCAAAGTGTTCTTTATCGGGAAAAATTTCGTCTTGCATTGGAAGAAAAACACCTGCAGAATCTACGAGATAGATAATTGGCAATTTATTTTCCATGGCGATTTCCTGTGCACGCAAATTTTTCTTTGCTGTAATTGGAAACCAAGCACCCGCTTTTACCGTAGCATCATTTGCAACAACAATGCATTGTTTTCCAGAAATGAAACCAATCACCACAACAACTCCTGCAGAAGGACAACCACCATGCTCTTTATACATTCCATATCCTGCAATTGCACCTACTTCAAATCTTTCAGTAGACGGATCTAGAAGTAAATCAATGCGCTCTCGTGCGGACAATTTGCCACTTTCGTGCAATTTCTCCAAACGTTTTTTTCCGCCTCCTTCAGCAATTTTAGAAAGTTCTCTTTCCAAAGTTGTAATTTTTAGGCGCATTTGATCATCGTTGATGTTAAATTCTAATTCCTTTTTTGAAATTGCCATTCGTTCTTATTTTGCTGCTCAAATATACGAAAGTGTAAGCTTCGGTGGCACATTTCTACCGTAATAAAATACCTGATTTATTATTTCCTTGCATATTGGATTAACGAAGAAAGCAAACCTATTGAAAACGTACAATTTGTCCCAAAAAAAGATTATTCACACCTAGGTGTTAGAAAATGGAATTAAAACAAAGAGTTCTAAACACTATTTTTACGGCATGCAAGACACGTTTAAACATAAAGGAATGCGCAAGCGATTGATTGAAAAATTACGCGAGGACGAAAGAATCAAGAATCCAGCTATTTTTGAAGCCTTTGACAAAGTTCCCCGGCATTTCTTTTTAGATTTGGTTTTTATGGAACAGGCATATTCCAATATGGCCTTTCAAATAGGAGCAGGACAAACGATTTCTCATCCAATTACTGTTGCTTTTCAAACGCAATTACTGGAACTAAAACGAGGAGATAAAGTTTTGGAAATCGGAACAGGATCCGGATTTCAAACGTGTATTTTGTGCCAGATGGGCGCGAAAGTTTTTTCCATTGAACGACAGAAAGAACTGCTTACAAAATCGAAGCAAATTATTGGTTTTTTAAATTTCAATCCACGATTAATCTTTGGTGACGGCTACAAAGGACTTCCTAATTTTGCGCCATTCGACAAAATAATTGTAACCTGCGGTGCGCCATTTATTCCACAAGCATTATTGGATCAATTAAAAATTGGTGGCATCATGGTAATTCCAATTGGAGAAGGCGAGGAGCAACTCATGAAACGTGTTGTGAAAGTTTCTGAAACAGAATATGTAACGGATGAATTTGGAACGTTTAAATTTGTTCCAATGCTCGAAAGGACTGAAAAATAAGTACATAAAAAAAGAAGCCCTTAAGCTTCTTTTTTGTTTATCCAAAATTCCAACCGCCGCAAGCAGCATCGACTGAAAGGAGATAATCCCGAATTCCGAATCCAAAATTCCAAATTCCAAATCCCCTTAATGTCCTAACGCAGCCAAGTATCTTTCTGCATCCAGTGCCGCCATGCAGCCAGTACCAGCAGCTGTAATTGCTTGTCTGTATGTTTTGTCAGCCGCATCTCCAGCAACAAATACTCCTGCAACATTTGTTTTGGATGTTCCAGCTTGCTCGTATTTTATGTAACCTGTTTCATCCAGATTAATAAAGTCTTTAAAAATACCAGTATTCGGTTGGTGTCCAATAGCAACAAAGAATCCAGTACATGGAATGATTTTTTCTTCACCTGTTTTACTATTTTTCACGTGCGTTCCAGTTACAACATTTCCATCGCCTAAAACTTCAATGGTGTCGGTATTGAATAAAATCTCAATATTTGGAGTGTTTTTTACACGTTCCGCCATGATTTTAGAAGCTCTAAATTCTTCTTTTCGCACAAGCATCGTGACTTTTGTGCACAATTTAGAAAGGTAATGTGCTTCCTCGCAAGCAGAATCACCAGCACCAACGATTACCGTTTCTTGTCCGCGGTAGAAAAAACCATCGCAAACAGCGCAAGCAGAAACGCCTCCACCAAGTTGTAAATATTTTTGTTCACTTTCTAATCCGAGGTATTTTGCAGACGCACCAGTAGAAATAATTACTGTATTTGCATGAATTTCATGTCCTTCTTCTGTCCAACATTTGTGCACAGAGCCTGAAAAATCAACTTTCGTGATAAAACCAAATCGTACATCTGTTTCAAAACGTTTTGCTTGTGCTTCCAGTTGAACCATCATTTCAGGTCCAGAAATCCCATCCGGATAACCTGGGAAATTTTCCACTTCATTTGTTGTTGTTAATTGTCCGCCAGGTTGCATCCCTTGATACATAACAGGTTTCATATCTGCTCTAGCAGCGTAAATTGCAGCCGTATAACCGGCAGGCCCAGAGCCAATAATCAGACAATTTACATTTTCAATATCACTCATTTTTTTACTATTTAGGTAATGCATTCAAATTCTATACAATCAAAAAAAGTTGATTAAGTCACCTACAAAAATAAATTTTTTA
>CANJSS010000160.1 GCA_947476955.1 Flavobacteriales bacterium | reverse complement strand
TCCCAAACACGCCGCTAAAATAGTAGAATGTAAAAATATTGCTGGCTGCGTTACTTTGGTTTGCTTCAATTCTTCGTCGGTACCTTCAAACATGATTTTACTAATATCGAATCCAAGAATTTCATTTGCTTTCTCAAATAATTCTTTCGCTTTCGGGGATTTTTCATAAAGGTCCTTTCCCATTCCTGAGAACTGAGCACCTTGACCGGGAAATACATATGCTTTCATATCTGAATTTTTCAATTTAGGAGCAAAAGTAATGAAAGTTACGTTGTAAGCATAAAAAAAGGGTCGGCAAAACCGACCCTTTTCATTATCTTAAGAGTTGAAATTACTTTCTAACAACTAATTTTTGAGTAGAAACTGCACCGTCAACAGAAATGTTTACCATGTATACACCGCTAGACAAAGCATCTGTATGAACAGTTACATTCTGGGTGCCATTAACCGTTCCTAAATCTGTTGCATACACAACTTTTCCAGAAAGTTCTGTTACATTAATCGCTACCGCTGCTTCTTTGTTCAAATCCAAAGAAATTGTTGCATTGGAAGATGTAGGATTAGGATAAACAGAAACACCGTAGTTTGTTGCAACTTCATTAATAGAAGCAGAAGGATCTTCATTTAAACGAATCATTACCGCTGAAGGCGAAGTAAGTTGGAAACTATTTCCATCCGCTGTATAACCAAGAACTGTTCCTTCTGTAGTATTTTGAGCCAAACCGAAACGAACCTCATCCGTTCCACCTAGGTGAGCAGCAACTACAAGAATCACATCTCCAGCATTTAATGTAACTGGGCCGCCACTAATCATAAGATTAGACCAAGTAGCCGTTGTGTTTGCAACTGTTGAAAGAACTGTTTCAGCGAAGTAAACAAAAGCAGCAGCAACGTCATCGTATTTATATATTTCAGCAAAGTATTCTGCTCCAACAGCACCAGCTGGTTGCGTTCCCAAACGGATTTTTACACTTGTAACATCCATATTATCAAAAATCTCCATTACGTTACCAATTTTCAATGGTTGAGCATCTTGCGAGCTAACTTGACCAATTGAACCAGAAGGAATGTTGTTATCTCTACTGTATTCGTATTGCGTCATAAACATATCAAACGTTGCAACATTATTCGTTAATTCTGAATCCGTTACTGGAATTGTAGTTGTAATATTAACCGTTTTAGTTCCAAGGCCAGAAGGGATATATGGTGTTGAAATGGATAAAGTATCTGATACTGTTGAATTGATAGAAAGTGCAGCACCAGTTTGATTATAACCACCAGTTGCTGTAGCGTTCAATGCAACACTAGCTTGATTCAAAGCACCATTATTTAAAACGTTAGCACCAAATGTTAAACCTGGAAAACTAGTTTGAGAAGCAGAGATATTGTAATAATCCAAACCTTGAGTAGTTGCTATGTCTGTAGCTTGAAACCAAGTCTTCATTTTAATATCGTTATTCCAAGCTTCCACAATTCTTACATTATCAATTCCCCAGAACCAATCCCATGCTCCAGTATAATGGAAACGGATACGAACTTGGTTGGACCAAACTCCAGCTCCGATTGTTGATGTAATATTTACTGTTTCTTCTTCACCATTAACACAATTCGTGTTTACTGGAACTTCAGAAACAGGATTCACTTCAAAAATAGACCAAGTTGCACCACCATCATTGGAAACTTCCACATAGTTTTTGTCGTAATAGTGACGGTAATATTCTGCGAATGTTAAGTAAACAGAAGCATTTCCTGAAGCAGATAAATCGATATTACCTTGGAACTCAAAATAGGCATCTTGAATACCTGTTCCACCAGCGCCATCGGAATTGATGAATGCAAAATTCCCAGCAGCATTTGAGAAAGTTGCCGGCCATTGGTAAGCAGCTTGTTGCGCTGTGATTCCAGCTGGAATTGCTGTAATTATTTCCCAGTTTGCTGTACCAGCATGTGTTGGACCTGTAGTTGCAACCCATTCGCCAGTAACATTGAACTGATTATCCCAAAGAATATCACCTTCCGCCTTTAGAACATCAGAATTTGCAGCTTTCTTAGCAACAGGTCTAATTTCATTTCTTTCATTTTTTGCAGAAACGCTAGTTTGGATTTGGGCATTCAACGCCATCGTACCAATCAAAGTTCCTGCTAGTAAGTAAAACTTTTTCATCTTATCTGATTTTTAATGTTATAATAATTTAATGTAAAGATAAAAAACAAAGTTTTGAAAACAAGCGCATTTACCTTAAAATAGTAAATTAAGCCCTCTAGCATTTCCTCTTAGCGTAAAAGTTTAATGTGTAAAACGATAAATTATTTCTTAAAAAAGAAAATTGACCAACATTTTAGAAAATAGTTTGAGTATGAAATTTTACGAAAACAGATTGAAAGTGAAAGCCAAGTTTTTTAAACTAAATAATTAATTAATTTTGTTAAATAGAATTACTTGAAGGTTTTTTCAAGCAGATCAAAATTGTTATGTATAGAATTTGAGGGAATCACTGCTATTCATTTTACATTAAATTTTATTGAGAAGAATTTAGAATGACATAATTAAAATTAACTAAAAAAACTTAAATCTATGGCATTTAATGGAAAAGAGGGGGGCGAAATCTCATTGGCAACAGCGTCAAGCTGGACAGAAAATTACAGAAATCAAATGGTAAGTGGAGATTTAAAAGGTCATTTTTTTGGTAAGGATCATTTTATTGCTATTTTGGAACAAACAGATTGCGTGGGCATCCGAATATACAATGGAATTGACGGTAATGACAAACCGGTTTTAATTATGGTTGGAGCGAAAGCCAATGAAGATGATCTTGTTGATGGAATTATAGTGGATAAAGCTGCTCCTTGTCCTTATACTTGCGGGAGAGCAAATGATTTAAACAGTTAATGAACGATTATACGTACGGGCCGATTTTTAATGCGCTGGTATATTTAACCGCTCTAATTCCATTTCTCCCATTAATTTTACTCTTAGTGGTTAAAAACAACACTAAAGCCCCAAAAAATCTGTGCCGAGCCCTATTATTATTGTGCGTAATCTCTATTCTTTCTGATCTAATTGGTATTATTGCTGGTCCAATATTCAAAAACAACAATCCTATTTACCATATATATGACATATTATCAGGAGCAGTTATTTTGCATATTTACAAATTAAACTTCACCAATGAAAAGACAAAAAAAATAATTATTTTACTTCTTTTTATATACGTTACTTTTTCTATTTTTCTTTTCTTTTACAAGGACGGATATAAATTTGATAATACCGTATCAGTAATTAGTTTAAAAATTATTGTAATCCTATTATCCATATATTATTTTCTAACATTGTTTTACGAATTGAAAATAAGGAGTTTGAAGAACTATTACTTTTTTTGGATAAACACAGCATTTTTATTCTATTGTAGCACTACTTTTTATGTTTTTCTTTTTGAGGATTTTGTGTTGCTTCATACAAATGAATTCTATCTATGGCCAATTCATTTAATCGCTACCATAATTTTTAATCTACTATTGTCCAAAGGAATATGGAAAATGAAAAAATTATCCTAATCGGAATAATTACAGGAAGTATTTTAACTTTTTTCTTGATTATAGTCATCATTTTATTTGTAGTGGTGTATCAGCGTAAAATTGTGGATCGGGAAAATGTATACCAATTGTCCTTAAAAAAAAAGGAAGTGCAATTGCTACAATCTATAATAAACACGCAGGAATCAGAACGCCAAAAAATTGCCATGAACCTCCACGATAGTGTAAATCCTCATCTCACAGCGCTGAAGTTAACCATTACCAAACATGAATTTGATTTGAAACGTTTAGGCATTGAAATGAAAGACCCTAATCTCGAGAAAAAACTTATCGATGAAATTATCGAACATATCCATATCGTTACAAGAGATTTATCCCCACAAATCTTATATAGATATGGTTTAGGGAAAGCCTTGGGTTCGTTTGTTACCAGTATTCCTGAAGTTGAAACCTACTTCACGGAAAAGAACCCCGAAAATTTCAAATTAAGCGACCAAATAGCGTTAAATATCTATCGAATAGGTTTAGAATTGCTTCAAAATATTTTAAAACACGAAAATTCTACTAAAATAAATGTCCTGCTTTGCTATACTGAAACAGGCATCGTTTTAGAAATTTCACACAATGGAACTGGCATTTCCAATGAAAATTTTGAGAATTTAGCGCAGCAATCAAAAGGAATTGGTTTGAACTCTCTTACATCTAGAACGGTTTTTTTAAATGCAATTTTGGATTATCAAAATGATCCGGAATCGAAAATAACCTTAACGGTACCTTTGAATGGTGAAAAAGTGGAATTAGAATAAATATTGCATCTATAACTTGAATTTAAGCTCACAAAAAAACCCGAAAATCAATAAAGACCTTCGGGTTTTAATTTACAGTGAAAGGTGGAAGCCAATTCACCGTCTTTTTAATAAAAAAAGTCCTTCAAATTTCTTTGAAGGACTGCGTACTCGAAGCGGGACTTGAACCCGCACGCCCATACAGGCACAGGATTTTAAGTCCGGCGTGTCTACCAATTCCACCATTCGAGCGGACTTTGATTAAATAATGTAAAAAAAATTCACATTGAGCGGGAGACGAGATTCGAACTCGCGACCCCAACCTTGGCAAGGTTGTGCTCTACCAACTGAGCTACTCTCGCT
>CANJSS010000159.1 GCA_947476955.1 Flavobacteriales bacterium | reverse complement strand
TCATATTAAAAGAGGCTACTTTGGCATATCCTTTTCCTAAAATTTTGAAAACCGTTTCTTCAGGGGATAATTGTAAAATTGAAGCAATTTCTGCAACGTTTTTACCATCATAGGCATCCACCTCTGATTTTACAATTAGGAGCTTTTCTGGACCGCCTCTTCGGGCAATGTTTTCCTTAGTTTCCTTAAGGATTTTTGATTTCAATAAAGGGTTTTTATATCTAACAAACAGCGAATCATTTCCTCCGCTCTCTGCCCATCTTGGTACAACCGAAGCTTTAAGTCCAGTAGAAGACGCATCATACGGATATTGATTTGCCGTAATGTCAATTCCTTCCGCCCGATTTTTGTCTATCAATTCAATAATGGTTTTACTCTCATTCCAAACATCCTCACCCAAGCATTTGATATGTGATATATGAATCGGTAATTTTGCTTGTTTTCCAATTTCTATGGCTTCTTTAATTGAGGGAATTAAACCAATAGAATAGTTGCTTTCGTCGCGTAAATGGGTATCATATATTCCACCGTTTTTAGCTACAACCTTCGCTAAATCTATTACTTCTTGCGTATCGGCATAACTTCCTGGGGAATAAAACAATCCTGTTGATAAACCAAATGCACCAGCATCTAATTCTTTTTGAAGCAAATTCTGCATTTCATTTATCTGTTCTGAGGTTGCTTTGATTTTGCTATTGCCAATTACTTCTTGTCGTAAAGTGCCATGACCCGCTAGTAAAACTACGTTGGTTCCCAAACCATTTTTTTCAAAAACTTCCTTATATTTTTTAGTTGGAAAATAACTTTCTCCATCATTTCCAACAATCACGGTAGTAACTCCTTGCATTAAAAAAGGCAAGTTGTGTGAAGTTTTTGAATTAATTAAATCCCTGTCAGCGTGGGTATGAGGATCAATAAATCCCGGACAAACGATTTGTCCATTAGCATCGATTATTTTTTGAGTTTTTAATCGAACCAATTTTTCATTTCCTATAAAAACAATTTTATCTCCTTTTATGGCTATCGAAACCTTTTCAGGGATTGTGTCGCAACCAGAATATACTATTCCGTTTATTATTTTAATATCGGCTACAACTTTTTTCTTTGAAGTACACGATAGCATAACGAATAAAATAAAAAAAAGAAATAACGATCGGTTTTTCATGTTTTTTTCAAATTTAAACAAAAAGGTTGCCAAGAATTCTTAAACAACCGTAACTGTTTTTATGAAATTAATTTTTATTCATTTAATTCTGTTGGAGAAAAAATTGTAAGTCCTGTTGGAGCATTCGAATTAGCATTAATTTCTGTTTGAGAAATAATAAATCGTTCTGGATGTAGTGTAGCTGTGGTATTATTAAGTGGAATTTTTACCGCAATGTCATACTCGTTTTTCCGAAGTCTTCTTGCATCGTTCCAAGGCATGAATGTACCGAATCCTGTCACATATCGCTCTTCAATTATTTCCCGCAATAAAGCTCTAGTACTATCAATAGAATCCAAATTATTCATTCCACCATTTGCAAAATCTGCAGAAACATAAGCACTATATAATTTTATGTCTGCTGCCGACCTTTTATCGAATGAGTCAGGTGAGGCTAAGAATATTCTAACTTTATTCAGTTGAAGCAATCCTTCATCAAATGAAATGGTTCTCGCTCCTGCTTCGGCCAATATTAATAAATTTTCCTGGTAGGTAACTAAATCCATAGGTTTTAATTCTCCATTTATAATTGTAGAAACTCCGGTTCCGGTTATTCCTCCTGCATTTAGATGATTTCTTCTCGCCTGCTCATTTGTTTTAGTATTTCTTCTTGATATAGTAGGGAAATTAGTTTGTGTATCTAATAAATTTCTGCAAAAAGTATTGTTAACTGTCAAATAGCCTTTTCTAGTTCCTGCCATAAAACGATACAATAAATTTTCTGTTCCTGTTGCCCCAGTTGTAGGAGGTGTAAATTTCATAGTGCCTGCATAATCTGAAATTCCATTTAAGGCGGCTGTATATGCTAAATTATATTGTCTCGTTTGTAAATAATATCTAGCTTTTAAGGTATAGGCTATTTTTTTCCATTTATCTTTATTTCCACCAAAGAAAATATCTTCCGAAAGTGTCGTTTTTGTGGTTGGGTCGCTTAGTATAGCAATTGCCTCATCTAATTTTGTTTGTAAAGCATTATAAATATCCGATTGTTTATCAAATTTCGGATCGCTTATTTCTGCATTTATTGATTCAGAATAAGGGATGTCTCCCCAAATTGAAGTAGCGGTTCCTACCGCGTTAGCTTCTAAAACTTTACAAATCCCAATAATTAATTGCCCTTCGGTATCGGTTCCGTTAAGGGCGTAAAACTTATTTATTTCGCTAAATTGTTTTAACATTCCATTGTATAAATAGGTCCAAGCACTATTTGATTCTGATGAAGAAATATCATAGTTATAAATTCCAAGATATAAAGAAATTTCCCCTCTATATTGGCCGGTCCACATTCCAGCAATTCTTTGTAGATGGCTATTATTAATAGAAATATTAGCTAACATTGTCCCTTTAAGCAATAGAGCAGGAGGGATGACCTCATCAGTGGTAATGTTATTATGATTATAATTTAAGTCTTCAAACGAACTATCGCAAGAGAACAATAAAAATAGGCATACT
The DNA here is from genome assembly GCA_947476955.1 of Flavobacteriales bacterium. Taxonomy (GTDB): domain Bacteria; phylum Bacteroidota; class Bacteroidia; order Flavobacteriales_D; family Crocinitomicaceae; genus M0103. The sequence goes on along the minus strand of CANJSS010000159.1, from coordinate 2,053 downwards.
ATTCCAGAAATTAATTTAGTTTTCATACTCTTTAGTATTTAATTTGTAATGTGAATAAATAAGTTTTTGACGCAGGATTTGTAAAATAATCAATACCAAATCCATTCCCCACTCCAGTTTGATTGGTTTGAGGATCTATTCCTAAGATATCTGTCCAAATTGCTAAATTCCTCCCAGTAAGAGTGAATGTCATTGAAGCTAACTTGGTTTTCTTTTTGAAGCTTTTAGAATTTAAAGAATATCCAAAAGTAAGTTCACTTAATCGCGTCCAAGAGGCGTTATTATTAACAGCAAATTCATTAATAACCGAAGCGCCAAAACCTCCCCCGATAGTTGTGTAGTAGGCCTCATTTAATAAAACCGGACCTGCTCCAAAATCTCTAATATTGCCGCGAACCGGAACTCCCGCAAGGTGAAGTACCCCCGCACGGTCTTTAATGTCTATTGATGGGGTTACTTCGTTACCAACTTCTGCGGAAGTACCAAAACTGCCCAATATAAATCGTGTACGTTCTGCAAAATCTCCTCCTTGAGATGTTTCAAACATTATATTTGCAAAAAAACCTTTATAATCCGCTTTAAAACCGAAGCCTCCTCGCCAATCTGGATTTGGATCACCTATAACGCCTTGTTCTGTGTCTAATTGCGGAAAACCATTACTATCTAAATTTAGAGTTCCGTCAGTATTTCTTAAAGCTCTGGTTCCCCAAAGCGTTCCTAATTGTTGACCAATTACGGCTCTTGAACTTATTGCCTCACTAGTTAGGGATAGCGAAGTTGCTCCTTGAATATCTGTGACTTCATTTTTATTTTTATTAAAATTACCATAAACAGCTGCATTAAGTCCGTTTTTAGATTTTAATAACTGTAAGTCGAAATCAAATTCTAACCCTTTGTTTTGTAATGAACCGCCATTTCCATAGATATAATTTGCGCCAGTACTTGGAGTTAGTGGGATATCCAGTAAAACATTTACTATTGTGTTGAAATAATAGGTACCGCCCAATACGAATCGGTTATTAAAAAATTTTAAATCAGCTCCAATTTCATACTCTGTTTTAATTTCGGGTTTTAAATTTCTATTTCCCAAATTACTATTATAACTAAAACCCCCTCCAAAAAGGAATAAGTTTAAAGGATCATCATAATCATCATAAATTGGCGTTTGATAGGTGGTCTGAAATTGTTGCGGGTTAGGTTTTACCCCAACTTGTCCAACACCCGTTCTGATTTTTCCAGAACTTAGGATTTTACTATTTTCAAAAATTTTCAAATCGGAAAACACCCAGGACGCATCAACCGAAGGGTATATAAACGAACCTAACATGCTGGATGCTTTTTCTAAAGCAACTGAAGTATTAAGAAAAAGTTGTTTTTTAAAATCAAACGACGAAGTAACAAAGGTTCTATAGGAAGCAATTTTTCTAGTTAAATTTACTGTTGGATCTAATTGCGAAACATTTGCGAAGGACTGTGTCATGCTATTTATCAAAAAGTTAGTCCCCTCATTGTAAACGCTTTTTCTGTCACGATCATTAAAATTGTAACCTAAAATAAAGTTTCCATTTATATTGTTTGACAAAGCAAATGTCTTCGTTTGAGCAATAACATCTAAATTCAATATTTTATTATTTATGTTGTCCAATCGGAATGAACCGGCAGTAAAACTAGCAGAGTTTACAGGAGAAAAATAACGTCTTTCGTCATTATAGGTGTCATAACTCCCTCTTAATTTTAACGATAACCATTGATTTACCTTATAGTTTAAATCGGTAGAAAAAATAAATCGATCTACTTCATTGGGAGCTTTTTGTTTGTATAAAGTCCATAACGGATTATTGTATCCAGGATTTGAACTCTCTCCGATAGAGTTTCTGTATGAACGCTGTCTTTTTGGAAACAACTTACCTGTTGGATCATAGTAATCTCCTATATATTCTGAAATATCAAAATCAGGTGCGCCTCTTAATAACCCTAATAATAACCCAGCGATACTTGAATTTTGTTGAATTCTGTTGGATTCAGTATGAGCATAATCTAATTTAGTTGTAAT
>CANJSS010000158.1 GCA_947476955.1 Flavobacteriales bacterium | reverse complement strand
ATATCTGGAGCATTTGCCTCTGTTCGTGAATTTGGAATTTTTGCTGAATCTACCTATAAAATATCAAAACAATCCTATATAAAACCTGAGTTTGCTATTACCAATGGAGACGGAATTAATGTTTTTGGAAAAGACCATGGGGGTTTAAAATATGGAGGGCGAATTGATTATTTGCCTTTCGGACTTTTCAATAATTTTGGGCAATACCGACAAGCCGATTTAGAAAGAGAATTAACTCCAAAATTCGTAATTGGAGCTAATTGTAGTTATAATGTTGGAATTAGCGACCGTAGAGGAAGTGAAAGCGGGACAATATTATATTTAGACAGTCAAAACAAGGAATTACTGCCTGATTATGTGAAATATGGTGTAGATTTTTTGTTTAAATACCGAGGTTTTTCTCTTTTAGGAGAATATATAAATGCTTCTGCTAGAGTTCCAAGTGGGATTGTATATAGGGTTCGAGTAGACGGAACAACTGCAACAACTTTTGAGGACGCAAATAATAATCCTATCCCAATTGAAAATTACGTAAAAGGCAGAATGATGATTGGCGAAGGATATAACCTTCAAGGGGGTTATGTTTTTAAAAACCTGTTTTCAATTGACGGAAGATTTTCTTATTTGCAACCGGAGACAGTCTCGTTTTTAAATAATGCGCAATATTACAACCGTTCTCATTTTTATACCCTTGGGATAACCAAATACTTGGCGCGAAATTATGGAGCGAAAATTCAATTGGATTGCACCTATATCAATGCTAAATCAGGGTCTTTAGATGTAAATAAAAAACCAATAGCAGGCAACGAATTTATCACCAGAGTAATTACTACTATTTCATTTTAATATTATGATAAATAAAATCAAATTACTGGTTTTTTTAAATCTGATTGTATTTCCAATTTATGGGCAATTCAATCCGCAAAATGATGAAATAACTAAAAAGTTTTTTCCTGATTCAGTATTGGAAATTCATACACCTGCGTTCTCTAAAAAAGGGTTTACGAATTATGATGATATGATGGTATACCTTAATAAATTAGTTACCGAACATCCAAACGAAATTTCACTTTCCTTTATTGGCGAAAGCCAAAAAAACAAGAAAATCCCAATGGTTGTTTTGAATAAAAACAATGGCAAGGAAAAAGTAAAAGTGTGGTTTCAAGGCGGACTTCATGGCGATGAACCTGCGGGCACAGAAACGATGCTGTTTTTGTTGGATAAACTACTGAACGACCCTAATTATGCTTATTTATTAGATAAAATTACCCTTTCAATAGTTCCAATGGCGAATATTGATGGCTATGAAAAATTGGATCGTTATGCTGCCAATGGATTGGATTTAAATCGGGATCAAGTGAAATTAATGTGTAAAGAAAGTAATTTCTTGAAAAAAGCATTTAGTGATTTTGGAGCAGAAGTAGCGGTTGATTTTCATGAATACCGACCGTTCAGAAAAGAATTCAACTTGCTTGGAACAGACGGAATTTGCTCCATTTATGATGCTATGTTTATGTATTCTGGCAACTTAAATCTGCCTCAAAATTTAAGAGATTATACTAAGAATGTTTTTGTAGGAAATGCCAAAAAAGTATTGGAGTCCAATAATTTCATTTTCAGAGATTACATTGCGAGCGTAAAACAAAATAACGAAGTGCATTTCAATCAATGTACCACCGAAGCGAGATCGAGTACTACTTCGTATGCTTTGACCAATTGTATCTCGTCGTTAATTGAAATTCGAGGGGTAAACCTTCAAAAAACCTCTTTCAAAAGAAGAATAAATACTACTTTTCTAATTGCAACGTCTTTCCTTAAAACCGTTTTTGACGACGCTTCTAACATCAAAGAAGTATTGAAAATTTCTAATGATGCAAAACCTGAGAACTTAGTTGTTATAGCAAAAAAGCCACGAGAAACTCAAACCATTAGAGCGATTGATTTGAAAGACAATAGCGAAATAGCATTAGAAGTGAAAGTCAATAATGCTCTAAAATGTACTCCTGTTTTAGAAAGAAAAAGACCTTTTGCCTATTTAATTCTTCCCGAACAAAAAATCCTAGTGGATAAATTAATAATTCTAGGATTAAAAGTGGAAGAACTTGCTGAGGATAAAAAAATAAATGTAGAATCGTATACTGCGACCTCAATTTATATAAATCCAGATGAAGAAGAGGGATATAATGCTCAAAAGGCAGAAACCAGTGTTTCTAAAATAGAAAAAACGTTTCCAAAAGGAACATTTATTGTCTACTTGGATCAAAAAAATGCTAAGATGGCGACCGAAGTATTAGAACCAGAAAGCGAAAATGGTTTTGTCAAATTTGAAACGCTAAAAGTTATAAAAAATCAAGAATTACCAATCTATAGATACTTAACCAATGAAAAAATATAATAATAAGATGAAATTAAATACTATTGTTACCGCTATAATTATAGTAATAGGATTTACGGGCTTTGCTCAAGTAGAAATAAAAACGGAATCAAAAGAATTCCAGTTGGGCGACGGATTACGCTTTAATGTAAACGATGGAGACTATAAATTCAGCATTAGTGGATTTATTCAAGGAGCCTATAAATATGAAAAAACAGACGGTTCCGATGCTAATAATTACATGAATGCTAGAAATACTTTTTTGTCTATTTCCGGAAGCATGTACAAAGAAAAAGTATCGTTTTTGTTGCAAAATAATTTCAGTAACGGAAAACCGCTTTTAGATGCTTGGGTGGCGTATGCTCCGATTTCAAACATGAAAATTAGTTTCGGACAAAAACAAACGTTCACAAACAACAGAGAAATGACGTTCTATGAAGACAAACTTCAATTTGTAGATCGTGGAATATTTAGTTCTCAATTTAGCGATACTGGACGAGAATTTGGAGTGTTTTTTGAAAGTCAATTGGGTAAAAATAGCTTCATCATAAAACCAAAATTAGCCATTACATCTGGCGATGGATTAAACTCTTTTGGAGCCAATTCTATAGACGTTGATAAAGGCGGATTGAAATATGGTGGACGAATTGATTTGCTTCCTTTAGGGAATTTCAAAGCTGGAAACGACGGATATATCGCAGATTTATTACACGAAGACAAAATAAAAATACTTGCAGGAGCAGCCTTTAGTTATAATGATGGCGCTAGCAATAAAGTGGGGGAAGGGCATGGCGATTTTGTTTTTTATGATAGTAACTTCCAACAAAAACTACCCGATTACCGAAAATGGTATGGCGACATTCTTATTAAATACAAAGGGTTTTCATTTTTAGGAGAATATGTAAATTCATCAGCTTTATCACTTGAGGGCTCATTTGTGAATCCTACCGCTACTATTCCACTATTCATGACAGAAATCAGCAACTATTTGGTTTTGGGAAATGGGTTTAATATTCAAAGTGGCTACGTTACTAAATCGGGACTTTCTTTGGACTTTAAATATGAAAAACTAACCAAAGAATTGAATAGCAATGCGTCTCTTTTATCAAATCAAGATGCTTTTACGGTTGGAATCACAAAATATTTTAAAGGAAACAACCTGAAAATTCAGACTTCGGTTTCATCACGAAATACAGATCAGTTCAATACTGTTTCAAATGCCACCGAAAAAATAAAAACAGCAACAGCGCAATTAAGCTTTCAAGTAGTTTTTTAACACCTAATATTTCGCCTAATGAATTTCAATTCCAAATCTAAAAAAATTGTTTTTTCAATACTTACAAATCTAACCTTTTGGGTTTTAATCGCAATTTTGATTGGTGTTTTCGTAGGGCATTATACCCCAGACACCGGTGTTCAAATGAAGGTTGTGGGCGATGGATTTATTAGCATCATCAAACTTTTTATTGTTCCAATAATATTTCTAACCATTGTATTAGGTATTGGCGGAATGGGCGATTTAAAAAAAGTGGGTCGAATTGGGGTAAAATCATTGCTCTATTTTGAAATTGTTTCTACAATAGCATTGGCCATAGGAATCATTGTGGGGTATATCGCACAACCAGGAAAAATTGACAAAACGGGATTGGAAATTCAAGATGCTAGCAAATACACACAAGGCACAAGCGAAGGATTTAGTTGGGTTTCTTTTTTTATGCACAATGCAACACTTCAAGTGTTAATTGTGGCAATTATTGTGGGTATTTTATTGAATTATCATTCCAAAAGGGAACAAATCGTCGCTTTTTTATACAAATGTTCTAACATTGTTTTCAAAGCATTAAAATTTGTCATGTACCTTGCTCCGCTTGGTGCTTTTGGGGGAATGGCCTATACAGTAGGTAAATTCGGATTACATACCCTAATTCCGCTAGGAAAATTAATGCTTACGGTCTATGTTACTATGTTTATCTTTATTTTTGTTATTTTAGGAGGCATCTTAAAGTACTATAAAATAAACATTTGGCATTTTATAAAATACATTAAGGAAGAATTATTGATTGTGCTTGGCACCTCTTCTTCAGAGGCCGCTTTGCCAAATTTAATGGACAAACTAGAAAAAATGGGCTGTAGTAAATCGGTGGTGGGTCTAGTAGTTCCTACGGGCTATTCCTTTAACCTTGATGGAACCTCCATTTACTTATCAATGGCAATTATCTTTTTAGCACAGTTGTATAATGTGCATCTTTCCATAGGAGAAATTTTTACAATCATTGGACTTTTAATGATAACCTCAACAGGTGCGGCTGGAGTAACAGGAAGTGGGTTTATTGTT
>CANJSS010000157.1 GCA_947476955.1 Flavobacteriales bacterium | reverse complement strand
TCAGCGGGTTGCAGTTCTTGCAGATGCGGTAAACCACCATCCGGATATTTTTGTTACCAAAGCTTTTCAGCTTAAAATTTCCCTCACAACGCACGACAAAAATGCGCTTACCGAAAAAGATTTTGAATTAGCGAAGCAGATTGATAGCGCCTATACTGCGTTCAAAGAAGGGCATTAATTCTTGGTTTTTTCCGAGCAATCTGCCTTCAATTTAAGCATTTCTTGTCCGCCCATCGTTTGGTAATCGGCGCAAGCTGTCTTTTTGGCTTGCTTCAATTCCATTAATTTAGCAGCCTTTTCCTGCGTCATTTCTTGCTGAAATAATTTCGAAGAAAAATCATTCAACTCCTCACCGGCAAGCATGCAGGAACAAAATTGGGCGTCTTTTGAATCACAAGCAAATAATAGTGCGATTGCAACACTAAAAAGAATTTTTTTCATGAGACGAAGTTACGAGGAAAAAATATAAAAAAGGATAAACTACAATTTAGTTAATTGGAATTTTGCGCTTTGCTTAATGTTTAGTTAATTAAAAAATTCAAAGCAATTTATATCTTTGACCCATCCTAATCAAAAAGAAAATAATTCTCCCAATCAAATAAGCATGTTAGAATTCATTCAAAATATTAAAACAAGAAATGAAACACTATTTTATTACGGCCTAGTTTGCTTCTTATTTGCGTTATTCTTTTTGCTTTTAACTAAATTTTCCACTACCCAAGTTTACAACACCAACGCGTGGTATAAACCGTTCAAATTTGCATTTTCGACCTTTTTATTTGCGTGGGCGATGGCTTGGTATTGCTATTATTTACCTTCTTTCAACATCCGACTTTTCAACTGGACAGTGATTATTTTATTGGGTTTCGAAATCGTATATATTGCTATTCAAGCGAGCAGAGGGCAGTTATCTCACTACAATGTAAGCACACCTATTTATTCTGTTTTGTACGTGATGATGGCTTTGGCAGCAACATTGGTGACACTTTACACGGCATACGTCGGTTATCTTTTTTTTACGGGAGAATTCCCTCAGCTACCGAACTATTATTTATGGTCTATCCGATTGGGAATACTAATTTTTGTTATTTTCTCCTTCGAAGGATTTGTAATGGGTTCCAAACTTACGCATACTATTGGCGGAGAAGATGGTGGCGCAGGAATTCCCTATTTAAACTGGAGCACGAAATTTGGCGACCCAAGAATCGCCCATTTTATTGGCATGCACGCCCTACAAGTTTTACCATTACTTTCTTTCTATTTGGTTAAAAACACAAAAGCTACTGTTGTGCTTTCCATTTTATACGGAATGCTCGCGGTTTTTACATTGGTGCAAGCATTGCAAGGAAAAGCGTTGTTCAAAGCGAAGGAAGAGAAAAAAGAACGTATCCAATAAAACGAAAAAATAACAGGGAAATACTGAGTATACTGGGGTTATTTTTGCTTAAACGATAGCATGTTTATGGTTTTGAAATAGCACTAAATAAAAATGAAACTAAGAAATTCTTTCAAATCGATTTATTATCAATTGTTTGAAGGCTGCCTTACACTCATCACTTAAAAAACTTACATCAATACAAAGCATCCACTTTTCCTTGGCTTTCAGCATTTTGTTGAATATATGTTCCTGCTGTTTTGGATCCAACTTGAAGGAGTTGAACACCAATATAAAATCTTTTCTACTAATTTTTTTCTTTTTAGCATTGAGTGTTAAAGCCAAATCCTCATCATCGGCGGGATTAACGATTGCCGTTGCTACCATATCATAAGCTGGAGATAGAATATAACCTTGCTCTTTTGTTTTGATAATAGAGAAATTTTTTAAATGCATATCCGCGTTCCCTGTTAAGAATGAAAACAAAACTTGCTCAAAGAAATTTACTAAATCCAAACCCGGATTGGAGGAGTATTTTAATAGCATTCTGGCTATTTGTTCGTAAGACCCGTGGTATTTGTTTTCCGTCATTCTTTCTGTCAATTGACACATATCTTCCATTAAAAGCTTTTGTCCTTTTATGCGGTCAATTCTTTTAGTGATATACGCAAGATTGCCTGATTTTAACCGTATCAAACTATGGGGCACCATTTTTATTTTAGCAATTGCTCCCAAGTGCATCGTTACATCTTCTACTTCGGGTAATTGGCTGAATTTTTTGGTTGGTGGTTTTAATATATAACCTCCCCACAAACCAACTATTGTAAATCGTTTGGCTTCTCCTTTTTCACTTGGTGCTAATTCCAATGATAATTTAGCTTGGACCCCTGTTAGAGTAGTTTGACTTTTTACTACTTGTAAAGCCAATTCTTCCATTTGGTTTTCTGTATACGGTAACTCCGGAGGAATAGATTGTCCGAATATTTTTTTGCAACACCTGCCGTGAAAATCCACTTCTTTTTCAGTTAGTGGCTCGTAACAATAGAGACATCTTTTCATCGTTCTACCTTATATGCAGGATGAACACTTATTGCACCTATGCAATCTTTACAACAAGCCATTAAAATGCCCATTCTATCTCGTGGGTTTAGCTTCCAATTATTTTGAGCAATATCTAACAACCAGCCTTCAGGTATAAGACCATCAAAAAAAGGGAATATTATTTTACTTGTAAATGGTTTTTCCTGAAGAGGTAGCGTTAAACTAATTGGTTCAGGACTAGTTGAATTCAAATAAGAACTCGCATAATTGAAATGATACCCATTTTCGTCTTCAACCAACCAACCCGCTGTTTTATCGTATATTTTTATTTCAGCCTTCCGCATCTTCCGAAAATTTTGCTTGGATCGCACCAACTTTGTAACCAAATAATCTCAGTACCTGATTTACTTTATCTAGTCTTAAAGTCTCTTTACCTTGTTCTAATTCGCGCAGAAAACGAAGTCCCACTCCTGCTTTCTCAGCCAATTCAGGTTGCGTTAATTTAGCCGAGGTTCTTTTTTGTTTTACAAATTTACTTAATTCCATATAATGCACCTTTGAGGGTATAAAAATAGAAAATATATTTAGTTTATACCCTTTTGGGTGTAACTTTAGTTATTTAGGCAGAAATATACCGCAACGGGTATAAAAGAACTGATGATTTTTGATACCTTCAATCTGATGGAGGAGGCATGAACATAAAAAATGTAGAGGAAATAATTGACAAGGTATCCTCCGTAATCTCCAACTGGAAAACGTATGCAAATACTGTAAAAGAGGAAGACAAACTTCGAGATGCTATAGGAGCAACACATATAATCTTGTAATTAATTCGCCATTCTGCAATTATTTCAAGCAACCCCAATGCTAAGTGGAAAGTGTCGTCCTGCTTAACTCTGCGCGTATCTAGAGCTAAATTTAATGTTGCCATTTTTATTTGGGTTTATGGCATTTCCCTCTATGAAAATCTGTGCACGGTTTTACACACGGTAAAGTACTTTTTAGCTGCTAAAGTTGATTGATTCTAAAGATTCAAGGCATGTCATAACAAAACTATAAAACGCAAAAAACCCCAGAAACACTAAGTATACTGGGGTCTTTTAGGCTTAAGCGTTGGGTAGATTTCGTGCTTCCTTAACCTAAAAGTTGTTCTCCGTTTTCAAAAAACACTAGATATTATAACTTTTTCTAACCATTAAGAAATATAATTTATCCGACAATAATTTTCTTAGCTTGAGTAGCATCGGGCCGGGCTTTCCAATAGCATAACGCATTTTAGCGCTATTATCCGTCGCGGCGATAAATTGTTCTGGCAACTACTTCAGGCCCCTCAGCATCCTTTAACACTTTTTCTGCGGCAGCATTAAATTTTGCAATAAATGCATCATAGTCATTCGTATAATCCGGCTTGATAAACTGGCGGCTTCTTCCGTAAAAATCAGTCATAATTGGACCCGGCTCGATAAGTTTTAATTTAATGTTGAATTGCGCCAGTTCATAATGTAAGGACTCCGTAAAACCTTCAACAGCAAATTTGGTGGAGTGGTAAATACTATACAATGGGAATGTAATTTTTCCACCCATACTCGAAATTTGAATGATTGTTCCACCACCGGAAGGGCGCATCGCTTTTATCGCCTCTCTTGTTACGCGCATCAATCCAAAAACATTTGTGTTGAATTGATTTTCAATTACCTCATCAGACATTGCTTCAAAAGCGCCATCTACTCCGTATCCTGCATTATTTAAAACAACATCAATCGCTCCAAATTCTTCTTTAACTTTCGCAAAAACAGCTGTTATGCTTTCAAGATTCGTAACATCTAAAGGATAAAGTTTCACATTTGTATAGGCTTTAAAAGCAGTTTCCGTTTCAGGATTTCTTTGGGTAGCAATTACATTCCATCCATTTTTTGCAAATTCAAGAACGCTTGATTTTCCAATCCCGCTCGATGTTCCTGTTATTAAAATTGTCTTTTTCATTTTTATGTAGTGTTAATTTTGAACAAACTTACAGGGATAATTCCAAACTCATAACGTTAGAGCATAGTCTATGGTTGATATTTAATTTTCAACACGTATATTTGCAGTATGTTAATAAATGAACTTTCAAAAATTACTGGGATTTCCGTCCACACCATTCGCTTCTATGAAAAGTCCGGATTGATTGAAGGAAAGCGCGATGCGTCAATAAAATCCAATAATTATTTTCATTACGATGAAGAATCTATTGAAAAATTAGAATTCATTAGCGACGCGAAATCCGTTGGGTTTTCCATTCGGGAAATCGGACAAGTGATTGATGCTTGGTGTA
>CANJSS010000156.1 GCA_947476955.1 Flavobacteriales bacterium | reverse complement strand
TTAATTTTCATTGCTAATTATTTTTTACAAAAGTATAAAAAACACCCTGCATAAAGCAAGTTGACTGACAAAAACACACAAAAGATGTTATTTTAAGTATAAGCGCTCAATCGAAGCAAATATTCATTTTTCAATTAAGTGAAATTATCCAAATATCCTTTTAGCATTAAAAAAATGTAAATTCTTTAAAGTTCAACTATTCTCTAGTAAAATGAATATTGTTAAATATTAAAAGTTATTTAAGAAGGCTATTTCTTAATTGAAACAGCCATTTGTTTTTTTACTAATATTGCACAATCAAATTTTATTTTAAAAATCGACAAGCTCGATTCTTCGGAAACAGTATACAAACGAGCAATTGATAAAGTTGCTACTTCGTCAAAAGATTTAATTGCATCTGCTCAAATTTCATTCATTCACGCCACAATTTGGCGAGTGAAACGCTTGAAAAATATATAAAAAAGAATTTAATCCATGGCAATCGATAAATTAAGAGCAAATATTTCCGTCAGTGATGAGGAATTCGACAGTATTTTTCCAGAAGAAGTGCGCGAATTTTCCAATAGACATTACACCTCCGTTTATATTTCCCAGCGCGCAGCAGTGTTTCTAGCTGAGCACGCACATACACAGATTCTCGATATTGGATCTGGAACCGGGAAATTTTGTCTGGTTGGTGCTTCCTGCACGAATGCTCATTTTACGGGCGTGGAATACCGAAAAAACCAGAATCAAATTGCACAAATGTGTGCGGATCGTTTTGCCTTAGCAAATGTTAGTTTTATTTATTCGAATATCTTGGATATTAATTTTGAGCAGTTTGATGCATTTTATATTTTCAATCCTTTTCTAGAAAACATCGATCAATCCGCACAAATGGATCAATTAATTGATTCTAAAAACAGCGATTACGTTATTTTCAGGCAATACGTTCACGACCAGCTGGAAAAGAAAAAAATAGGAACTAGAATCGTTAGTTATTACACCGGATCAGGACAAATTCCAGACTCCTATGCATTGAAAAAAAGTAGCTTTGGCGGAACTTTGCATTTTTGGGAAAAGGCAAATTAATATTTTTTGTTCAAATAGTTTTATGTTTTAGTTTTAGCATAGTTAAACTATTCTAAATTAGATAGTTGTATTTATTAAATCAAAAGAAGCCACTCCGTATAATTACGGGAGTATTAATTGAACCCGGCAAGAAATGCGATTCTATGAACTACTAGCCAACAAAAGAATTAGAAGAATTAAAAAAGCCAAACCGTTAAATTAAACGATTTGGCTTGTTTTGTGATCCCGCTGGGATTCGAACCCAGGGCCCATACATTAAAAGTGTATTGCTCTACCAGCTGAGCTACGGAATCATCGCTTTAGCGGGTGCAAAGATATGCGTATTATTTGTTTGAACAAGTGTTTTCATATCTTTTTTTATTTTTTTTTCAGCGTTTGCGCTAACTGATTGAAAAATAGAAGTCAGGTTGTTCAGTATAATCTGCAATCAATAGTTTTTTTTATTTTCTTTGTATTGTATGAAAAGAGTATTTCTAATCGGTTACATGGGGGCAGGGAAAACAAGGCTAGGGAAACAACTTTCCGAAGCACTAAATTTGCCTTTTATAGATTCCGATGCACAAATAGAACAGAAAGAGGGAAGGAATATAACGGAAATCTTTCAGACAAATGGAGAAGCTTATTTTCGGGAGAAAGAGGTGGAATTTGTGCGCGAATTGGCTGAGAAAAATGAGTTTGTTTGTGCAACTGGTGGCGGTTTGCCGTGTTTCCACAACCTAATGCAAGAATTAAATAAAATTGGCACAACTATCTATTTGAGAAACAGCACAGAAACCTTGGTAAAACGTTTATACAATGAAATAGACAAACGACCAATACTAGCAGAATTATCACCCGTTGAACGAGCAGGATTTATTGCAAACGCAGTAAGCGAGCGTGAGCCAGTTTATGAAATGTCGAAATTCAGTTTAAACGAAAACGAACAAACAATAGAAAAAATAAGTTCTTTACTTTTACACTGTTAAACGCAACATGCAACACTCTAAAAATACCGCCATTTTCACCACGGAATTTATCGAAATCTAAGCAATGCAAGAATATTTAACCGAAACATTTTTTCTGGATTTTAAAAATCCTGCTTTCGATGCTTTTACGAGGGAAATTGAAGCTAAACAAAACAAAAAGGACCTTGCAGTTCAACTCTATTTTTTAGTGAGAGATGCATTTCTGTATGATCCATATCACCTGGATCTCACAAACGCAGGAATGAAAGCGTCCGGTATTTTGACTAAAAAAAGGGCATGGTGCGTTGAGAAATCCACTGTTTTGGCAGCATGTGCTCGCAAATTTGGAATTCCGTCCCGTTTGGGTTATGCGATTGTTAAAAATCACCTTGGCGTGGAAAAACTCCTGCGTTATTTAAAAAGGGAAGAAATTGTTTTTCATGGCTACGTGGAATTGTTTTTAGAAGGAAAATGGGTCAAATGTACGCCGGCATTCGATCAGCGGATTTGCAAAATTTCCGGAGTTTCCCCTTTAAATTGGAACGGTTTGGAGGATTCTCTATTTCAAGAATTTGAACAGGGAAAAAGAAGCATGGAATACACCCATTTCTATGGAGATTTTAACGATGTTCCGACAGAATTAATGCACAACGAAATGCAGAAGTTTTACCCGCACTTATTTGCTGAAAAATTTGAAACGAAGGAATTCTCTTTCAAACATGGGAAAGTTTAAGCCGAAGTAATACTTTAATGTGTATCTACCGGATAAGTTTTTTCTTTTCGTAACCTTAGTCTACAACCACCACGAGGTAATTCGACACTTTCCAAAATTCACGCGGATTGGAAATTAAAATTTTCGTATTTTTCCCAACTGGCACCAAAGTATAAGATTTGGATGGGTGATCTGTGATGAATTTCACATCCGACCCCTCAATAAATAGCTCTTTTTCTTCTGTTAAATCAATTTTAGCAAAATATTTCTCATTGAAATCTTCAGATAAATAGATCTTTTTTCCAATACCAATAAAACCATTTTTCTTTTCAATGACTTTATTTTTTACTAATTCCGCCTCCGTTCCATAGGAATAATATGCCGTATTTAACGTTTCCCTTAATTCCATAACCATTTCGGATTTTTCTTGATAAACATCAAATAATTTGGAGTATGCTCTGTCCATCGAGCCTAATTCGCCCTGTAAAACACTAATTTGTTCGTCTTTGATTTGGATATTTTGGACCATATTCTGAATCAATTTTTCTAATTCAAGAATCCGAATGCCATTTTTATCCAAAAGTTTATTTAGGATTCCGACTTTCTTGGTATTTTCCTCTCGCAAGTAATTGATATGTAGAATTTGCTCTAAAATCCAGGTTTTATCGTCGGGGGAGACCTCTGCGTTGGTGGAAATAATCCGAATTTCGTCTTTTTTCAGTTCGATAGCTTCCAAATTGGATTGGATTTCACTAAAGTAGGCTAGCGATAGATTCAGCATCGAATCCTTGCTGGCATTATCTTTTTCCAATTGCTCTATTTTCCTATCAGAATCAGAAGAATCTCCTTGTTCTGAAACTGCTTGATTGTTGGAGGAACAAGCTTCAAGTAAGAAGATTGTTACTGAAAGGAAGATTGTAAATCGCATATACATATATTTTGTTCTAGTAAAGATAAATCTAATCATTCAAATCTTATCTTTATGACAAAAAAATAAAAGTATGCGTTATCTAGTGTTTTTAACTTTCTTTCTAGTTGCTTTTTCAAATGCCAATTGCCAAGATATTGCCTATAATCTCCGGATGACCAAGCCGCAAAACCATTACTTTCAAGTGGAAATGTTGCTTTCCAATTTCAAAGAGTCGGAACTGGATGTGAAAATGCCTGTTTGGGCTCCAGGATCTTATTTGGTGCGTGAATTCTCCAAAAATGTGGATTTGGTAACTGCTACGGATGAAAATGGAAATTCACTCCGCGTGAAAAAGAACGCTAAAAATTCGTGGACAATCTCAAAAGGAAAGGCTAAAAATGTAAAGGTAAAATACGAAGTGTATTCATTTGAACTTTCCGTTCGAACGAGTTTTTTGGATTTGACACATGGATACATCAGTGGAACCTGCATCTTTATGTACGTCAACAACCACATCGGTAAAAAGGGGAAACTCGAAATCTTTCCATACAAGGATTTTAAAACAATTTCTACTGCGTTGCCAAAAGCTTCTGAAAGTGTTGCTGCCGATGGTTCTCAACTGTTTGAATTTGAAAATTACGACCATTTGGTAGATTGTCCAATAGAAATTGGAAACCAGGAAGTTTTTGATTTTAACGCGGCTGGAGTAAAACATACGGTTGCCATTTTTGGAGAAGGAAATTACGATACACAAAAATTAAAATCGGATATGACCAAAATTGTAGAAACGGCAACGGCGGTTTTTGGACAAAATCCCAACAAAGAATATACGTTTATTATCCACAATGTTGTGGACGGACAAGGTGGTTTGGAACATACAAATTCAACCACATTATCGGTAAACCGCTGGACATATGAAGGAACTAAATACCTTGGTTTTTTATCGTTGGTTGCACACGAATATTTCCATTTATGGAACGTAAAGCGCATTCGTCCATTGGAACTAGGCCCTTTTAACTACGACACAGAAAATTACACGAGTTTACTTTGGGTGATGGAAGGTTTCACTTCCTATTACGATGAATTATTGCTTCTGCGTGCCGGCTATTATACGAAAGAGGAATACTTATCGAAATTGCAAGGTTCTATAAATTATGTGGAAGGCTCCGTTGGTTCGCGCGTTCAGCCTGTTGCGCATGCAAGTTTTGACGCGTGGATTAAGGCGTATCGCCCGAATGAGAATAGTGCCAATACATC
>CANJSS010000155.1 GCA_947476955.1 Flavobacteriales bacterium | reverse complement strand
CGGCAATGACAGTTCCTTGGTATTTTTGCAAATGCTGCTCCAACCATTCAATAGATTCTGCATCCAAGTGATTGGTTGGTTCATCCAATAAAAGAATATCAGGACTCTGTAGCAACAATCGACACAAAGCTACGCGACGTTTCTCTCCGCCGGAAAGTGTTCCAATTAGCTGATCGTCAGGTGGACATCGCAAAGCATCCATTGCACGATCTAATTTCGCATCCAATTCCCAAGCATCCAAAGCGTCAATTTTATCTTGAACGACACCTTGCCTAGCAATCAATTGATCCATTTTATCCGGATCGTTTAAAATTGCCTCATCCATAAAGGAATTGTTTATTTCTTCATATTCTTTGAGAACATCCACCGTTTCTTGCGCACCTTCCATAACAACTTCCTTAACTGTCTTTGTAAGATCCAAGTCGGGTTCTTGGGGCAAATAACCAACAGAATAGCCTGGAGAGAAAACAACATCGCCTTGAAAAGATTTATCGAGTCCAGCGATAATTTTCATCACTGTAGACTTACCAGACCCATTTAAACCTATGATTCCTATTTTTGCGCCGTAATAAAAGGATAAATAAATGTTTTTAATTATTTGTTTGCCTTGCGGGGTTGATTTAGAAACCCCAACCATTGAAAATATTACTTTTTTATCGTCTGCCATTGTTCATTATTTTTGCCTCAAATGCGGTGGATAGCCAATCTGATTTATTCAATTACTTTTTAAAATTCTTTATTCGAAGGTTTTTCTTCAGTAGGTTTTTCCATCGGACCTCTTTTATAGATAATCAATCCGTTTAGAAAATTACGCAAAAGCTGATCTCCACAATCTTTATAATTTGGGTGGTCCTCTTTTCGGAACAATGCTCCCAATTCACTGGCACTAACCTTAAAATCTACTAATTGTAAAATTTCAATAATTTCATCGTTTCGCAGGTGCAATGCTACCCGTAATTTTTTTAGAATATCGTTATTTGTCATTTCTTATCTATTCGCAAGTATCTTATTGTTTAAATTTTCTTAGAAGAGTAAAATTAACAATTCTTTTTTGAGTCGACTAAATAAAACTAATCCATTAAAAATCTTTTAGACGAATCTAAACTTATGTGCAGGGAATATTCATTTTTAAAAACAGCAGCTTTTAAAAAAAGAGAGATTTGATTTAGGGTAAAGTATTTTTAACCTGCAAACGCAATTGAAGTAATTGCTGCGAATAAAAAGATCAATATATAAAGAGAAATGGTAATAATGGTAAAAATACCAACGAACTTAAAGAAAGACTTTAGATTTTCAAATCCAAGATCCAAATTCTGTTGATTGGAATTAGCGAGTGCTTTTCGCATGTTTTTAGAGAAATTATATAGATACAAGGTTGGAAATAAATACAAAATAGCTAACATCACATAGATTATACCCAAAAAGCCCATTGGAACTTCAGAATTTTGAACGTTAGAGAACCCTGCGGCAAATACAGTAATGATTAACCCTCCCAATACCATTAATCCAATTCCTACAAAACTTAAAATAGCTAAGAAATTTGCCCATTTTGAAGTGTATAAAAGAAATTCCTTTGATGAAGTTGTAATTATTAAATCCGAATTTTTAAAATTCTCTTGCTGTGTTTCCATGTTCTTTTTAAGATAAATGTTCTAATGAATAAAAAAAAAACCTCCCGAAGGAGGCTTAAACGATTTCGTGAGAAATAATTTAGTAACTATTTTTGCGTGTTTGCTGCAATTGCAGGTAAAGCAGATAATCTTTCGGCGATAAAATAGAAAAACGAAATGATTAAAAACCCAACTACTGGACCTGCAATTATTGCGATTGGTCCACCTGGTATCATTCTTCCAAAGTCACTAAAAATTGCAATAAGTCCACCCATTACTCCAATAACAGTGCAGATAGTTGCTGTTATCTCTCCAATTGTTCTGATGAAAACTGAAAAAATTGCACTAACTACAAATTTAGAATCCGGAGTATCTTTAATAGTTCCAGCTCTGAACCAGCAAATTTGAAAAACTATCCATCCCGTAAAAGCAGAGGATAAGAAGAAAAGAATTGACCAAATATCAACTGCAGCATCTAGAGGTTGGAAACCGAGATACAACCCGCCTAATAGACTCACGACTGCAAATAAACCTAGGAAAAAACGGAATCCTAATTTGATCATATGTCCATCACTTAATTTAGATAAAATTGGATGACATAAATTAAAAAAAATGTTGTTAGTGTTCATAATAGATAATTTAAATTAGTAATAGTAAGTGGCTAATATATAGTTTATTAATTGGTATCCTAATTAATTTTATTATTTCTTTTCAACAATAAATTATATTTGCAAAAAAAATAGTAACTTATTCAATATTAATATGCGATACTTTTTACCAATTCTAATTGTTTTATTATCAGTTTCTTGTAAAAAAGGAAAGGCGAATTTTGTTGTAAGTGGAACACTTACGGATCTTACATTTTCTAATAATCTAACTGGCGCAACGGTTAAACTGTATCAAGTTCCAGTGGCTTCGTCGCAAGAACAGCTCATAGAAACGATTACATCTGGCGCAGATGGAAGCTATTCTTTTACTTTTCCGCGAGATAAGATGGAGAAATATATTCTTAAAATAAGCAAACAAGGTTATTTCGAAATTCAAAAAGAAGTCTTTTTTTCTGAGTTAACAATCAAAGAAGATAACATTCGAAATTATGCGACAACAGCAAAATCTTGGGTGAAATTACGTTTTATCAATACTGTTTCATCTGCTTCTGATCATTTGCGTTATATCAAGCAAGAAGGTAAAATTGATTGTCAGGATTGTTGTTCAAAAGATGAACAAAATTATTATGGTGCTTTAGATACGATTATTTATTGCGTAAACGATGCTAACACGAACTATTCATATTATTACTGGATTATTGGGACGCCAAACCAAGGACTAAAAAGTGCTTTTACAACACCTTTTGATACAACAGAAATACTTTTAGATTATTAATCACCTTTTTTTTTACTCTAAATAATCTAATCCTTAAGCATAGATTACTCATCTTCCAACACTTCGCGTAGTTTCTGTCGCAATTGTCTTGTATAGGTTTCAATTAAATATTTCAGATAGTTCGGTGTGCTTTTGGAAATGCATTTCGTATAGTTTTTCAACCTATACTCTATATGTTCCTCCAAATAATTCAGTAATTCTAGAGAATGGTAAAAATCTGTAGCCGAATCGTGGATAATCTTAAAATGGTTTTCCATCGAAAGGTCAACCGCCTCTTTTCCCTTTATACCATTATCTAAACAGCTGTAATAGGTTTGTTTGATGTTAAATTTTTCCAAAACACTCGTATCCATGAGTTCTTTCATCGGTTTGGAGAATTCAAATTCTACCTCAAATTCCAAATCGTCATTTTCCGTTAAACGCGATTCTAAAAAGCGATCTGGAAATCGAAATGCATCTTGCCAGTTCAAATAATCCTGCCAAAAGCCAAAACGCCGAACATTGTTCCCTAAATCAATTAATTTGAACTGATCTTTATTTGGCAACTTCCTCGAGCCTCGTCCAATCATTTGGTGGTAAAGCGTCAACGATCTTGTAGCACGGTTTAAAATAATCGTCTGGACGGTCGGTTCATCAAATCCTGTCGTCAAAATCCCAACAGAGCTTAATATGGCATCCGGTGAAGTTTTAAACCATTGCAAAACGTCTTTCCTATCTTTATCACTAAAAGTCGAATCTAAATGTCGAATATTATATCCGCGTTTTTTGAACGTTTCTTCCACCCGCAGGGAAGTATCAATTCCTGAATTAAAAATGAGTGTTTTATTTCCAACTGCAACTTCTTCATATGCAAAAAGTAGTTTTTCCTGCATGAAAAAATTTCCGTAAACCTGGTCGGAACTACTAACTGTGAAATCGCCATTCGAACCGATTTTTAAACCATGTAGGTTCACATCGTATGTATACGTCTCTGCGTCAGCTAAATAACCACTTTCAATCAACGAAGAAATACTTTCGCCAACAATCAATTTATTGTAATTGTCATTTAACGGAAGTGCTTTATTACTGCTTAATGGCGTTGCAGTTACACCAAGGATATTTCCGCCTTCGTAAAACTGAAAAATTTTCCGGAAACTATTGTAATGTGCTTCATCGACAATCACCAAACCTACGTTTTCAATGAAATTTTCATCTTCATTTAAACGGTTATTCAAAGTTTCAACCATTGCAATAAAACAATTGAATTCATCTTGGTTATCAATTTTCTTTACATCACTATTGATTATCTTATTGTTTACTCCAATTGCTTGTAATTGTTTAGAAGTCTGAACGGACAGCTCAATTCTGTGGGTAAGAATCAAGACCTTTTCATTCGTTTTTTCAATAAATTTCTTTGCAATTTCAGAAAAGATTACTGTCTTCCCTCCTCCCGTTGGAAGTTGAAAAAGCAAGTTGAAATTCTTTCCGTTTTTCTCAAGCTCCTCTACAATAGAATGAACAGTTTTTTCTTGAAAAGGGTAAAGTGTTTTTGCTTCGTATAATTCTATGTCTATCATTCTATTTCTGCCAAAATGGGCTACAAAAATACCGCCTTTTATTCGAAATAAAAAATTTATTATCTAAGTCACACCGTTTAATCGCTCTTTTTGACATTATTCAAGAAAGCTTGTTGCGTTATTTATTTTGTAGGTGTTCTTTTTCAATAGATTAAGTGAATCGAATGCTCCTATTTTTCTTTTTTTTAAGCCATGGATATATTTAGTGGATTATTGTTTGGATGTAATCTATTGTATTTTTATTCTGTTTATTAGCGATAAAAAATTTATTTTTGTAGGTGACTTAATCAACTTTTTTTAATTGTATAGTATTTGAATACATTACCTAAATAGTAAAAAAATGAGTGATATTGAAAATGTAAAT
>CANJSS010000154.1 GCA_947476955.1 Flavobacteriales bacterium | reverse complement strand
TTCTTTTTAGTGTTGCAATCGCACTATTATTTGCTTGTGATTCAAAAGACGCCCAATTTTGTTCCTGCATGCTTGCCGGTGAGGAGTTGAATGATTTTTCTTCGAAATTGTTCCAGCAAGAAATGACAAAGGATAAGGCTGCTAAATTATTGGAATTGAAGCAGGCCAAAAAGAAAGCTTGTGCAGATTACCAAACGATGGATGGGCAGGAAATGCTCAAGCGAAAGGCGGCTTGCAATGAAAAAACCAAGAATTAATTCCCCTCTTTGAAGTCTGTATAGGCGCTATCAATCTGCTTCGCCAATTCAAAATCTTTTTCGGTAAGCGCATTTTTGTCGTGCGTTGTGAGGGAAATTTTAAGCTGAAAAGCTTTGGTAACAAAAATATCCGGATGGTGGTTTACCGCATCTGCAAGAACTGCAACCCGCTGAAAAAATGCTGCAAGTTCCGTTTGATTTCTAAAAACAAACTCTTTAGTCAGTGATTTATTTTCCTCGTTCCAATTCATGTTTACCTTTTTTAATCTAAATAGTGTCTGTGACAATTAAAAGATTACATCCAATACTTCGCAGAAAATTGCTGCAGAATGTTCTAAAATTTCTTTCGTATGCGCAGAGGAAACAAATCCAACTTCGTATCCACTAGGGCCTAAATAAACGCCCCGATTCAACAATTCATGGTGTAGATTTTTAAAACCTGTCATATCCGGATTGATTTCGTCCGCTTTATGAATGCGCTTCTTTCCATCAAATGACAACCAGAAAATAGAACCAATGGAAACCAACTCAAAATTGTAACCTTTTGCTTTTGCGTGGGTATTTATTATATCAACAAAAAATGCCGTCCGAGCTTCTTGATCTTCGTAAAAACCCGGCTGCGCACATTCGGTTAATTGCGCAATTCCAGCAGCCATTGCAACTGGGTTTCCCGACAATGTTCCAGCTTGATAAACGGGTCCGTCGGGCGATACAAAAGCCATTATTTCTTTCTTCGCACCATACGCGCCAACGGGCAAACCGCCGCCAATAATTTTTCCGTACGTTACAATATCTGGTGCAATACCATAATATTCCGCAGCACCGGAAAAAGCAACTCTAAAACCGGAGATTACTTCGTCGAAGAAAAGTAGTATGTTGTTTTCTGTGCAGATTTTGCGCAATTCCAAAAGAAAGGTTTTCTCTTGCAGTAATAAACCGTTATTTGCCGGAATGGGTTCGATTATAGCGCAAGAAATTTCATCTTTAAATTCGGCAACACAAGCGCGCAAAGCATCTAAATCATTTAAAGGAAGAACCAGGGTTTCGTTCGCAAAACTTTCCGGAACGCCAGCGCTCGAAGAAGCTCCAAACGTAACCAATCCGCTGCCAGCTTTTACCAACAGCGAGTCCGAATGTCCATGGTAGCAACCTTCAAACTTGATTACTTTGTCTTTTCCTGTAAATCCTCTCGCCAAGCGCAAAGCAGACATTACTGCTTCGGTTCCGGAACTCACAAAACGTAATTTATCGATATATGGATTGCGGGATAATATCAATTCTGCCAATTCATTTTCCAAGCGTGTTGGTGCTCCAAAGCTCGCGCCATTTTGCAACGCAGCAACAATTTTGGAGTACACTTTTGGGTTGTTGTGTCCCAAAATAAGCGGCCCCCAACTGCAACAGAAATCTATGAATTCGTTATCGTCTTCGTCCCAAATGCGGCAACCGTCTCCTTTTTTGATAAATAAGGGCGTACCTTCAACAGATTTAAATGCTCTAACAGGAGAATTTACACCACCGGGAAAATAGGTTTTTGATTTTTCAAATAATTCAATAGATGTCGTCCGTTTGATGTCGCTTGTACTTTTCATTATATGTATATTTGCCTAAATAATAAACAAAGTTAACCATTAAAGGTTTATCCAAAATGAGTCAATTTCAAAATTCACTTGCTTTTGCTCAAGAAATGGACCAGAACGATCCATTAAAAGCATTTCGAGATAAATTCTATATTCCAACATTTCACGATAAGCCAATCCGTTATTTCACCGGAAATTCGCTTGGCTTGCAACCAAAAGCTACTAGAGAGTATATTTTGGAAGAATTGGATGCGTGGGCAAAATTTGGCGTTGAAGGCCATTTTTTAGGAAAAAGACCTTGGTTTGCGTACCATGAAAATCTAACCAAAAAAGCTGCAAAAATAGTAGGAGCGCTTCCAATAGAAGTGGTTGTAACACATTCTTTAACGACAAATTTGCATTTATTGATGGTTTCGTTTTACCGTCCTGTTGCGAAACGAACAAAAATTTTGTGTGAAGCAAAAGCCTTCCCAAGCGATCAATATGCCTTGGAATCTCAGGTGAAATTTCATGGTTTGAATCTTCAGGAAAATTTGGTAGAAGTATTTCCAAGAGAGGGCGAACAATTGATTCGGGAAGAAGATATATTGGCAAAAATCGAAGAATTAGGCGATGAATTGGCGCTGGTAATGATTGGCGGGGTCAATTATTACACGGGACAACTATTCGACATGGAAACAATTACAAAAGCCGGACATAACGTCGGAGCCATAGTTGGTTTTGATTTAGCCCATGCAGCAGGAAATATTAATTTGAAACTCCACGATTGGGGAGTGGATTTCGCAGCGTGGTGTGGCTACAAATACTTGAATTCTTCTCCCGGTGGCGTAAGTGGAATGTTTGTTCACGAACGCCATGCTTACAAACCAGAATTACCACGTTTTGCCGGTTGGTGGGGTTACGATAAAGAAACACGTTTTTTGATGCAACCGGGTTTTAACCCAATGAAAGGCGCTGAAGGTTGGCAATTGAGCAATGCGCCAGTTTTAGGAATGGCTGCACATTTGGCAGCGTTGGACATTTTCGATGAAGCCGGAATGGAGCGCATTGGCGAAAAACGGGATTTACTAACGGCTTACCTTGAATTTGTAATCGATACGATTTCCGAAAAAAACAAAGCGCGTTGCACATTTGAATTGATTACGCCACGCGATAAAACAAAAAGAGGCGCCCAGTTGTCTATTATGGCACAAGGACAAGGGAAAGCATTATTTGATGCGTTGACGGAAGAAGGAGTTGTGGCAGATTGGCGGGAACCAAATGTCATTCGAATTGCCCCAGCGCCATTATATAATTCCTTTGAAGATTGCTATTGGTTTGGACAATTATTGGAAAAAGCGATACAGTAAGTGGGATTGAGGATTCAGGATTCAGGATTAACTCCTTGCAGTCGATGCTGTCTGCGGTGGTTAGGAATTTATTTTTAATTGCAGTTCCTTTTTAAAAATTTGTGATTAACTTAAATGGAGTATGTCACAAAAATAGTAAGAGAATGATAAAAAATTTTGAAGATTTAGGGGTTTGGCAAGGAGCACGTGAGCTTTGTAAAGAAATTTATAGTTTGATTTCTGTAAACGAATTTTCAAAAGATTTTGCACTAGTGAATCAAATAAATCGTTAAAGTAGATCCATAATGGATAATATTGCAGAAGGGTTCGGTAGAGGCGGAAATAAAGAATTTATTCAATATTTATCTATCAGTAAAGCATCTGGACACGAAGTGAAATCTCAAATTTACAGAGCAATGGATAGAAATTATGTGTCGAAAGAAAAAGCAGACGAAATTCTTCTAAAAACACAAACGCTGATCAATCAAATCGGTGGTTTCATGCATTATTTAAAACAATCGGAATACAAAGGAGTGAAATTCAAAGAACCAGAATTAGTTTATTTTACAAATCCCAAATTATGAATTCCAACCGCCGAAGGCAGCACCGCAGGTAATTATGAATTCCACATCCCAAATAACAAATCATTAATCCCAAATCTGAAAGAATGGACGAATTAACGATACAACAATTGATAAAAGCAAAATTTTCAGGAGAATTAAGCCATTCATCGATCTATATTAATTTGACGATTCAAGCGGTTGCGGTATTGATTGGTGGTTTAGTACTTTGGAGAATTAGCAATGCAATACACAAGAAAAAACAGCAGGCAAGACAACGAAATCCTTATTTTGAGTCTTCCTATTCCAAACATTGGAGAAAAAGATAACTAGAATTTATGGAAAATAAGAAAGAAGTAATAATCATTGGCGCTGGATTGGTGGGTTCCCTTTGGGCAGTTTATTTGGCCAAAGCAGGATACAACGTAACCATTTACGAACGTAGAAGCGACATCCGTAAAGCAGAAATTACTGCTGGAAAATCTATCAATCTTGCTCTTTCCACAAGAGGCTGGAAAGCTTTAGATGAGGTTGGTGTTGGAGATGAAATCCGTAAAATTGGAATTCCAATGTACGGCAGAATGATGCACGATTTGAAAGGAAATTTAACGTACCAGCCTTATGGTAAAGAAGGCCAAGCGATTTATTCTGTTGCGAGAGGAAAAGTAAATGCGGTGATGATGGACATGGCCGAAAAGAAAGGAAATGCTACGATCCATTACAACCACGAGTGCAAAAACGTAGATTTGAAAAATGGAATCGTTTCCTTGACAAATACCTTGACTGGGGAATCTTTTGAGGCAAAAGCAGACTTGGTTTTTGGTGTGGATGGCGCATTTTCAGCTGTTCGCTACAATTCCATGCAAAAACTGGATCGGTATAATTACAGTCAAAACTTTGTGGCAGATGGTTACCGCGAAATTTTATTGCCTGCAAATGCAGATGGTTCCTATAAAATGGACAAAGATGCATTGCACATTTGGCCGCGCGGTCGATTTATGATTATTGCATTGGCAAATGAAGATGGGTCATTTACATGTACTCTTTTTATGCCGCATACTGGTGGCGATTATTCTTTTGATAAACTTACGAGCAAAGATGAGGTTCACGAATTTTTTCAAACGGTTTTCCCAGATTTTTATGATATTTTGCCAAATATCGCAGACGCGTTGGAAGATCACCCATTGTCTTATTTGGTAATTTTCCG
>CANJSS010000153.1 GCA_947476955.1 Flavobacteriales bacterium | reverse complement strand
TTGGAAGCAAAACGACATCTCGAAACATTGGACTATTTGTGCCAATGCGAATGGATGCTGAAAAACGCATAATCCCAACCGCCGAAGGCAGGATCGACTGTAAGGAGATAATCCCAAATAACAAATCCCAAATCCCAAATCATAAATCCCAAATCATAAATCCCAAATCATAAATCCCAAATCATAAATCCCAAATAACAAATCCCAACCGCCGCAGGCAGCATCGACTGAAAGGAGATACTCCCAAATAACAAATCCCAAATCTAAAAAATGGCAATTTTATCCATCCCAGAAAAAAATAGAACCCTACACGATCCAAGAGAAATTCGGTCGTTTTTGGAAGAACGAAACCTATTCTTTGACCAATGGTCGTGCGCTGTAGTTTTCGAAGATAGCGCTACGCAAGAAGAAATTTTGGCTGCTTACACCAAAGATTTAAAACCTTTCATGGACGAAGGTGGCTACCAAACTGCGGATGTGATTTCCATAAACCAAGGGACAGAAAACTACGGAGCCATCCGCGCAAAGTTCCTTTCAGAACATACGCATTCAGAGGACGAGATTCGCTTTTTTGTGGACGGACAGGGATTGTTCTGGTTCAACCTGGAAACAGAGCCTGTATTCAATCTTTTGTGCGAAAAAGGAGATTTAATTTCTGTGCCCGCCGGAACGAAACATTGGTTTGATGCCGGAGAAACAAATCCATTCGTTAAAGCTATCCGAATTTTTATCGATAGCAGTGGCTGGGTGCCAGATTATACACATTCCAAACTGGAAGAGAAATTCGCAGATTTCAAAGTGAAAAGGTAATTGGTTGAATCGCTCTAAAATAGGCTGACATAGTTTCAAGAATCTCTTCTTTGGTTTAAAGGCATGATTCATCCAATCACCATGCATTTTGACCAAAACGGCGAACGTCCTTATTTGGTTCATGGTAAATTTCCGGCACTTTTTATTGAAAGAAGTCATAAAAAAGAACTCCCCCCAACTTATGAACAAAAAGCCTATTTTGCTTTCGCTTTCGCAGCCTTTAAGCACTTCTTCACCTTCTTTTCGTGAATTGCTCTTTCGTCGGGTGTTCTATTGGCATCTTGAATACAGAACACTTGGCACTTTTTTATAACGCATGAATATTTTATCTCCTAATTCCTGCTTTTAAGAATCTTCTGTTGTCAATTATTTCTGCTTTTTTCTTCATTGCTGCTAATATTTGACTGTTTATATCTAAGTCCGCCAACATTTCATCTTTGTTATTTGCTGAAGCATCAATTTTAATAGACTTTTCTATTTGCACAACATAAATACCTATTTTACCTTTTAATGGTTTCGTCAATTGACCGTTTTTCATACTAGAGAACAATATTCCAATAATTTCAGGCTCGTAACCCGCACCAGCAATAAAAGGATATTCAAAAGATATCTCCGCTTTTACCACCTCTTTTTCAGTCCTTTTCGCTAATGCTTTTAATGATTTATCTTCTACCATTTGTGTTGTTAAAAGCGCTGCTTTTTTCTCCTCAATTAAATCCCGTTTCATACTATTTTCAACATCCAAGAAGGTCGGAACTCCTTTTACTTGAATCGAAGATACCATCGCAATAACATAACGGTCATTATCTTTAATTGGGGTTGAAATATCTCCTATTTTAACATCACCTAAATAAGCAAGTTTTAATATTTCATCTTCTGCCTTTTCTGTTGTGAAACCATAAATCTTTGGGGAATTATCTATAATACTTAGAGGGCGTTCAAAATATCCAGCTCTTTCTGCTATTTTATCGAACAATTCATTTTTAGCTTTTAAATCTGTTTTTTTTGAGATTTCAGACTCCAATTCATTTCGTAATTTATTGGCTTCAATTTCTACCGCATCAGTAGCCGACTGACTTGCTCTCAATGATTTGTGAATTGATGCTAAAACCGGAAACATTGTTGCGTCTCTTTCTAATACCTCAACTATATGAATTCCAAAATCGGTTTTCACGGTGCCAATATATCCAATTGGTTTGGTAGCACAGAAGGCAGCAAATTCCTGAACCATATCTGCTTCTATGAAATTATATAACAATCCACCGCTTGGCACAGAGCCTTTGTCATCACTATACTTTAATACAAATTCTTCAAAATTTTCTTTTGTAATAAATTTCATCAAACTATCAGCTGTGTTTTGTTTCGCACCAATCACCTTCGCATCAGTTGAACCATTTGATGCTAATAAGATGTGACGTGATTTCATTCTTGTTGGAGTGAAACCAATTACTTTAGAAATCACAACATTTCCTTTGCTTTCATAAGGTCCTACAATTTGACCAATTGAACAAGCTTTGAAAACTGTATCCATAAATTGCGGATAGGATTGCAAATATGGTTCTTTTTCATGTCCCTCTGGAACAGCGGTTGCTATCTTTGAAGAGGAATAAAATTTTACATCACTGTTTTGAATAACGAATAGTGAATCATTCGTGGCAGTTGCAAAACTGTTTTTCACATTTATTATTTCATTTTCAAATTTCAAAGAATCATCTTTGGAAGGAATTATTTCGATATCAAAAAAACGAACATCTCTTCTTGCGTATTCGTTTTCATACTTTTTGTCATTTTTGTGATCTTCATAGTATTTCAACAATTCTGAATCTGAAATTTCAATCTCGTCATCATTAATTTCAGAATACCTTCTTAAAACATACGAAATTACTTTGATTTCATTATGTGAAGAACATGCTTCTGCTACTTCTATTTTTGTTTCAAAAAGCCCTTGTTTCACTAAAGAGAAATACTTTTCTTGTTTTATCCGGTCAGTATAATACTTTTTGGAGTCTTCCCAAAGTTTTTGAACATTTTCATCGTTTGATGATTTCAGTTCCTCAATTCTTTCTTCAAGCAATTTAGCATTAAACAAACCAGTTACAGGATCTGCAAATCCTAGGGCTATTTCAGGCAAAACAGGAAAACCATCTGTCCCAAACAAATATGCATAAAATTCCTTTTGACTTACTTCAATACCTAATGCCTCGTATTCTTTTTCAAAAAGAATTGTTTCAACAACATAATTCCAAGCTTTATCATAAGAAACTTCTCGATCTTTTGAAGTATAGTCACGTTGCTGTTGAGAAAATTGAACACTGTCTTGTGTTTGAAAAGCCTTACAAGCCTCTTCATACATTTCAAAATCAACCATTTCACCAGCTACAGATCCATATCCAATTTGTTTTTCTGAATTACCAGTAGTTTCAGATGGATGTGTGATTTGACCGAAGATGAGTGTTGGAATTAAAAACAGAGTGAGAGCAATTTGCTTACTTTTCATTTTGTTTTTCATGGGAAGTAATTTAAATGTTACACGAAATTAGCAATATTTATACCATCTTAAGCGGAACAGTTTCTTTATGATTTTTATCTTTACAACATGCAAATCAAAAACGTAAAATACATTCTTACAGATATTGAAGGAACTACCACTTCAATAAGTTTCGTTTACGCTATTTTATTTCCGTATTTCCGAGAACATATTCATACCTTAAAAGAGCTCACGAACGATGAAGAAATTCAGAAAGCATTCAAAAAGACAGTCGAATTGGCGGATTCTTTGGAAGGCTTAAAAATTCGCTCGGTCGACGAGGTCATTGAAACCTTATTGCGCTGGAGCAACGAAGATCGGAAAGTTACTCCTTTGAAAACAGTACAAGGAATTTTGTGGAAAAAAGGATATGCATCCGGCGAAATAAAAGGGCATGTGTATGCAGACGTAAAGCCTTCCTTTCAAACTTGGAAAGACAAAGGATTTCAAATGGGCGTATTTTCCTCCGGCTCTATCGCTGCACAAAAACTACTTTTTGGATTCAGCGAAGCAGGCGATCTAAGCAACTATTTCTCGCACCATTTCGACACGACAACCGGCGGTAAAAAAGAACAGGAGACGTATTCGAAAATTGCCGAGGAAGTAAATTTTAAAGCGAATGAAATACTTTTCCTATCCGATATTGCCGAGGAACTCATAGCTGCAGATGCCGCTGGGTTCCAAACCGTGCAATTGGTTCGAGAGGAAACAGCAGCAAATTGGAAAAATACAGTCAGTGACTTTACTGAAATTGAATTATAAGCAAGAACTCAAATGACAAAATTCAGAACCATTTGGACAACCGAAGATCGCTACGTCGAAGTTATAGATCAACGAAAATTACCGCACGAATTTGTTACCATTAAATTGGAAACCTACGAAGACGCGGAAGAAGCAATAAAAGACATGACCGTTCGCGGTGCGCCTTTAATTGGAGCAACTGCAGCGTATGGAATTTATTTGGCTGTGCGCGAAATGGTGGAAGACCAATTAGATGGCACATTCTTAGACCAAGCGTTTACGGATTTGCGTGCTTCGCGTCCAACAGCGGTGAACTTGTTTTGGGCATTGGATAAAATGCGGGATGCGTTGGACAACTGCGAAGGAGATTTTCTACTTACCGCATGGGAAGCCGCTGCGGCAATTGTGGAGGAAGATGTGGAAACGTGCCGCATGATTGGTGTACACGGTTTGCCAATTATTGAAGAAATCGCACAACGCAAAAATGGCGAAGTAGTGAATATTTTAACCCATTGCAACGCCGGAATGCTGGGCTGCGTGGAATGGGGAACAATTACATCGCCGATTTATCAGGCGATGGAAAAAGGCTTGAAAGTACATGTTTGGGTAGATGAAACCCGTCCAAGAAATCAAGGTTCGAATTTAACGTGCTACGAATTGACGCGCCATGGCGTTCCGCACACTTTAATTGTCGACAATGCCGGAGGACATTTAATGCAACACGGAATGGTCGATATGGTGCTAGTTGGGACAGATCGTACAACGCGAAATGGCGACGTTGCAAATAAAATTGGAACCTATTTAAAAGCGCTGGCAGCAGCAGATAATGGCATTCCATTTTATGTTGCCTTGCCTTCCACCTCTTTGGATATG
>CANJSS010000152.1 GCA_947476955.1 Flavobacteriales bacterium | reverse complement strand
TATCATTCCGATTTCGATAGGATATCTAGGAATAGATGCTATCTCAGAAATGGTTTCTGGCGGTTCTGGTCTCGGAATAGGGTTTTCAGTTTTGCCAAAACTTTTTGCGGATTGGGGTGCTTTTGGTGTTTTCGCAGGAGTAATGTGGTTTGGTTTACTGTTCTTCGCAGGAATAACCTCCTCTTTAGCAATGGGAACTCCTGTAATGGGATTTTTGAAAGACAATTTTGGCTGGAAAGAAAAAAAATCAGCATGGGCTTTTGGAGCAATAATTTTTTTGCTAGGTATTCCGTGTGTGTTGAGTCCAGATGCATTCAATGAGTTTGATTATTGGGCAGGAACAATTGCGCTTGTTATTTTTGCTCTAGTTGAAATTATACTATTTGCTTGGGTATTTGGTATGGATAAAGGATGGAGAGAAATAACAACAGGGTCGGATATTAAGGTCCCTATTATTTTCAAATTTATTATCAAGTATGTTTCCCCATTATTCTTATTGATTGTTTTTGGCGGTGCAATACCTGGAATCATAGAAAATGCGACGAAAGAAACTAGTTTTTACGGCTGGTTAGCACGTTTCTTATTACTTGGTTTATTTGCCGCTATTTCAGTATTAGTTTATGTTGCTGCTAAACGAAATTTTAAAACCAAATTATATTAAAAAAATATGGAAACTCCCGCATTGATATTGATAATAATAGTCTGGTCTACAATAACGTTGATAACTGGATATTTCTTTTACAAAGTTTTGACGATTCCAAAAAATCCAGAGCCAGATTCCTTTAATGAAAATGACGATGACCAACAAGAGGTATAGCAAATATGGGTGATGTGAATCCGTTTTTTGTATCTAAAAGGAGTAAAAGAGGCGTTTTTATTTTTATCATCATTTCCCTTTTAGTTGTCTTTACACCTAGAATTTTGTTTTCACTGAAACAGGAAGAAATTTATTTTGTTTCATCAGAAAAAATTAAAGAGATAAAACGGATCGCTTTTAAATCAAATTATGAGCGAAAGAAATACAAAAACAACTATAAGAAGAAAAAACGATTTAAAATCCCACCAACTAAATTCAATCCTAATAATTATTCTTTGGAAGAATGGATGTATTTAGGATTAAGTAACAAGCAAGCAGCGGTTGTTTTAAAATTTACGAAACGAGGTATTTATTCCAATGAGCAACTGAAAAAAATAGTTTTTATTCCAGAGCAGTTATACAATCTTATTCAAGACTCTACGGTTTATCCAGAGAAAGCAGATTTTGCATCGGACGCAAAGAAGGAAACTAAAATATTCTTGCGTATTGAATTGAATGGAGCGGATCAAAATAAATTGGAAGAAATACCAGGAATAGGTTCTTTTTTTGCCAAAAACATTTTAAAACACCGAGATAGACTTGGTGGATTTTTAAGAAAAGAGCAACTTTTAGAAATATGGAAATTTGATATTGAAAAACTTAATTCGATAGAGCAATACATTGAAGTGGATTCGGAAAAAATTAAACGTATAGAATTAAACAGTATTTCTGTGGAGCAACTAAAAGATCATCCTTATTTAAATTGGAGTTCAGCAAATTCCATAATTAAAATTAGAGCACAGAAAGGTAAATTTAAAACAATCGAAGAGATAAAAGAATCTGTATTAATTGATGAAGAACTCTTTGAAAAATTGAAACCATATTTATCTTTGTGAAATGATTTTGGAAGAAAGAATTAAAAGTGTAATAAGGGACGTTCCAGATTTCCCGAAAAAAGGAATAATTTTCAAAGATATTTCAACTATCATGTTGGATCCTGCTTTGTCATCAGATATTATTGACCACCTAGTGGATATCTATAAAGATTTTGAAATCGATTCTGTTGCTGGAATTGAAAGCAGAGGTTTCTTATTTGGTTATCCATTAGCAATTCGTTTGGGAGTTCCATTTATTTTAATTCGGAAACAAGGAAAATTACCCTACAAGAAAATAAGCCACGATTACGAACTGGAATACGGCAGAGCGACAATCGAGATGCATACGGATGCTATAAAACTAGGACAGAAAGTACTTATCCATGATGATTTATTAGCAACAGGAGGTTCGGCTGCTGCTGCTGCAGAATTGATCCAAAAATGTGGTGGAGAAGTGATTGGATTTAACTTTTTGGTTTCCTTAAGTTTTCTTAATGGTGAAAAAAAACTTCAGAATTACAGCAAAAACACTATTAACTTGGTTAGCTACTAAATTGAATTTATAAATACCTACAAATAAGCGAAGAGATGAATTTTGAATTAAACGAAAATCAAAAGATGATTGCGCAAATGGTGCGTGATTTTTCTGAAAAAGAGATTAAACCCAATATGAAAAAATGGGACGATGAGGAAATTTTCCCAGTTGAAACCATAAAAAAAATTGGCGAACTCGGCCTTTTGGGTATCTATATTCCTGAAATTTATGGCGGTTCTGGTTTCGGTTATTTTGAATATGTTACGGCATTAATTGAATTAGGAAAAGTTTGTGGTGGAATTGGATTGAGTGTGGCGGCTCATAATTCATTGTGTACAGGACATATATATTACCACGGATCTGAAGACCAAAAGAAAAAATATTTACCCAAATTAGCAAGTGGTGAATGGATTGGCGCTTGGGGATTAACCGAACCAAATACAGGGTCAGATGCAATGAGAATGAAAACTGTTGCAAAAAAAGATGGAGATCATTGGGTTTTGAATGGATCAAAAAATTGGATTACACATGGTCTTTCAGGCGACATTACCGTTGTTTTAGTTAGGACAGGTGAACTTTTGGATAGTAATGGAATTACCGCCTTTATTATTGAAAAGGGAACACCTGGTTTTTCCGCAGTAAAAATAAAAGATAAGTTTGGTGTGCGAGCTAGCGAAACTGCAGAATTGATTTTTGATAATGTCCGTGTACACGAAAGTAATGTTATCGGTGAAGTAGGGATGGGCTTCAAACAGGCAATGCAGATTTTGGATGGCGGACGAATCTCTATTGCAGCTTTGAGTTGTGGCGTTGCAAGAGGTGCATACGAAGCATCCGTAAAATATGCCAAAGAACGGGAACAATTTGGGCAGCCAATTGCGAATTTTCAAGCAATAGGTTTTAAACTAGCAGATATGGCGACTCAAGTGGAAGCTGCAGAATTACTGACTTTTCAAGCTGCAGATTTAAAAAACCGCAAACAATCCCTTACAAAAGAAGGCGCTTTTGCAAAATTATATGCAAGTGAAGTTGCTGTAAAATGCGGTAATGAGGCAATGCAAATAATGGGTGGTTATGGCTACACAAAAGAATATCCTGCGGAAAAATTCCTACGAGATGCAAGGTTAATGACAATCGGAGAAGGCACATCCGAAATTCAAAAAATTGTAATTTCAAGAGAAATTTTAAAATAAGTATTAAATATGTATTGTGTATAAATATTTTGTTTATATCTTTGCAACCCCTATTGAGGTAAAAAATAAAAAACTAAATATTTCATAATATGCTAATTATTCCGGTAAAAGAAGGAGAAAACATCGAACGAGCGCTTAAGAAGTACAAAAAGAAGTACGATAAGACGAATGTAATGAAAGAATTACGCCGACGTAAAGAGTTTGTAAAGCCATCGATTATTAATCGCCAGGCAAATATTAAGGCTGCTTATGTTCAAAGATTGCGTTCAGCAGAATTATAGTAACATATTTTGAAAAGATACGTAAAGGAGCCTATGGCTCCTTTTTTTGTGCTCGAAAATTTTATAAAGTTTCTACATGTCGAAAAACGATTTTCGGAGCATACAACAATTGCCTATAAAAAGGATATTGAACAATTTTTGGAATTTTCCGAAATTTCCAAAACTGAAGACCTAGAAGATGTAAATCACCATTTGGTTCGGTCTTGGATAGTTGCACTAATTGATAATGGAATCGAAAACAAATCAGTAAATCGGAAACTATCCTCACTTCGTTCTTTTTACAAATGGCTTAGAAAAGAAAATATAACAACTGCAAATCCATTGGTTAAAATAAGTGGACCAAAAAGTAGTAAACGCCTTCCCTCATTTGTGAAAGAATCGGAACTCAAAGACGAAAATCTGAACCAATATTTTTCGGATGATTTTGAGGGAATTCAGGACCGATTGATTTTAGAGTTTTTCTATCAAACGGGCATTCGATTAAATGAATTAATTCAACTTAAAGATTCAGATATTCAAGTCGATTCAATAAAAGTTTTGGGAAAAAGGAATAAAGAAAGACTTATTCCGGTTTCCAATAGTTTAAAACTCAAGATTATTGAATTTAATAAATTGAAGCAAGTGCAAAGTTTTAATTCAAACTTTTTCTTTTCTCTGATGAATGGCAATAAGTTGTATCCAAAGTATGTTTATAGAAAAATCCATTTATACTTAACCTCAGCTACTAGTGCAGAGAAGCGCAGCCCTCATATGCTGCGGCATACTTTTGCTACGCATATGCTAAATAATGGGGCAGGTTTGGAAACTTTAAAGGATATTTTAGGTCATGCAAATCTTTCTGCAACTCAAATTTATACGCATAACTCGTTTTCGAAACTTACTAATATTTATTCTCAAGCTCATCCTAGGGGAAGTAAGGATAAAACGTGAAAACCAAGTCTTGAAATTTAGTTAACGCAATACATCTTGAATTGAGATTTTTAATCGCCATTTAACCTTACGTGCTCTGGTGATTTTAGCCGAATATTTTTTTGAAAAGTATTCTAAAGGCTATAAAATCAATCATATATATTATGAATTGTTTTGACTGCAAAATTATTTTTTAAAAAAATGAAAAAAAGTATTGTTTAAACGGAATAGTTTCATAAATTTGCAAACCCAAAATGGGAGAAACATTTTTAATTAGTTCTTTTAAATTATTGAAATACCAATATGCGCCGATGTAGCTCAGCTGGCTAGAGCAGCTGATTTGTAATCAGCAGGTCGGGGGTTCGAGTCCCTCCATCGGC
>CANJSS010000151.1 GCA_947476955.1 Flavobacteriales bacterium | reverse complement strand
GTTACGCACCCGTGCGCCGGTCGCCACCAAATAAGCAAGCTTATTTTATGCTGCCCCTCGACTTGCATGTGTTAGGCCTGCCGCTAGCGTTCATCCTGAGCCAGGATCAAACTCTCCGTTGTATAAAACTTTGAATTTTGTTGTGGCTCGTTTAATTTAATTCTTACGCTGTTTCCTTATTTCTCAATCTATCAAAGAACTTGTATGGTAGTAATTAGAAAGTGTCAACTCCTCTAATCCTTAATATACACTATGTATGCTTTTTTAAAACCCTATCTCGCTAGATTGGGGTTGCAAAGGTAATCAGTATTTTTATTCTAACAAGCTATTGGTGAATTATTTTTGATTTATTTTTTAAACCCTTTTCAAATTTAAACCCAATAACACTACTCAAAATCCCAAAAAAAATAAAACCTTAAAACCTCCTACCGTTGTAAGCGGGGTGCAAAGATAGATACTCTTTTTATTTAAACAAGGGTTTTCAACAATCTTTTTTTGAAAAAATAAACGCAATACAACTAACTGCCTGAAAAACATCCCATAACTAAGGATTTTTTAATGGTTTTAACAGGAGGTGTTTTGAATATATATAGTTTTGCTTGACTGTTTATTGTGTTTCAAATGGAAAATCACTACTTAAAAAAAAATAAATGCACTAAAAACAGAATTCAAATGAGATTTGAAGACCAAAAATTAGTTTAACATTTGTAATTTAACTCAACTCGAGACATTGAGCTCAAACATTGATTAAAGAAGTATCAATAGAAATCAGAAAAAAGTAGTCAAAAAAAAAGGCCTTCTTTTGAAGACCTTAGTATTTTTAACATTCTATCCATTTGTCATTTCGCATTTCTCCACGAATTGTGACATTTTTGGTTCTTGCATAATCTTCTGCGGCCATGAACATTTGTTCTTTCGTATCGCGTCTCACCAAAATGGCACTACTGCCTTGAGTTTTTACCTCAATGTAAAACCCATTTCGCAATCTTGCCGGTCTTGTAGCTGGTCTTCCCATTATAATTGTACTAATTTAAAATATTTTTAAATATAACACTTTTAAATGGAAATTGTTGTATTTTATGAATTTTTAAGAAAGTTTATCTTTTATACGAATCACTTTAAAATTAAAATCAGTACATTATTTTCGCACTTGATATACCGTATTATCTGAATTTATGACCATTTCAACCATATCCCAACTAATTAAAAGCATAAGCAATCTATCTACTTCTTTAAGTGGGAAATCTGAAAGTCTATATAATTTACTAAGTGTAACCGCTTGTTCCTTTTCAATTAGATGGAAAAGCGAGATTAATTCAATCTGAAGGTGTGTTGGTTTTGCAACTGGATACTTTTTTAATGCCCAAAATCCTACTAGAATTTTATTCGCAAGTATAACTTTATTTTCAACAACTATATAAGGAAGCCATTTCCCCATAGTATCTTTTGCTTTAAGAGGCTTTTCGACAGCTTCACAAACATTAATTTCCAGAACTAACCTAAAATCTTCTTTCCAGATTTTCGAAGTGAATTTTATTTCAGGCAGGCATAATGATTCTGATGCTCCCTGCACTTTGAATAATTCTTCATTTGGATCACATCCTATTATTTTGCCATTTTTTTTGACCCCAATCCATAAACTGCCACCTTCTGAATTGGCAAAAGCAACTAATATTTGTGCAATTTCATTTTGACTTACAGTTTTTGGCAGTAAAACTTGTCGATCAGATTCCCCTAGTGCACTATATGCTTTACGTTCAGATGACATAAATAATTTACTTCAAAAAAAATTGACTATTACTCGTTCCAGATCTCCCAAGCTTTAAGCGCTTGTTCTTTTAGCATGGACTCGCCATTTAATATTACCGCACCATTTTCTTCTGCTTTTTGCAGAAATTTTGTTTTCGATGGATTATAAATCAAATCTACCACTAAATGATCCGAAGTTAACCATTCAAATGGAAAAGCCACCATATCTTCCGTGTTTGGAAATGTTCCAATAGGCGTACAATTCACGATTACCTTACAAGCATTCAACATGTGTTCATTAATTTCAGAATATAGAAACTCGTTGCTTGATTTGGGTTCTCTAGAGCAATAAATCACATCTATTCCAATTGATTTTAAAACAAATGTAACTGCTTTTGAGGCACCACCCGTTCCTAAAATTAAAGCGCGTTCGTGTTTATTGGTAAGAAAAGGTTTAATGGATTGTTGAAATCCATAAGCGTCCGTATTATAACCGATTTTTTTTCCATTCAAAAATTTAACAACATTAACAGCTCCTATTTCTCTTGCTTCAAGCGATAGATCATCCAAAAATGGTAAAATCGATTCTTTATAAGGAATGGTAACATTTAAACCAGAAAGATTACTTTGAAAAACTTCGTTCAAAGTAGCTAGACTTTGCAACTCAAAATTAGAATAGCATGCTTCAATAGCATTTTTTCTAAAGTATTCCTCAAAAAAAGATTTTGAAAACGAATACCCAAGTGACTGGCCTAAAAGTCCATAAATCTTCATTTATCTTTCTTGGAATTCAGTTTTGCTTTTAAAATTTCAAAAATCATCGGTAAAATTGATAGTGCAATAATTCCAAGAATTACTGTTTCAAAATTCTCTTGAATAATTGGCAAATTACCGAAGAAATAGCCCAAAAGCGTAAGTCCCAAAACCCAACTTATTCCGCCTATAATATTAAACTGAATAAATCTTCGATAACTCATTTCTCCAATTCCAGCAACAAAGGGTGCAAAAGTTCTAACAATTGGCACAAATCGAGCGATAATTATCGTTTTTGAACCATGTTTTTCATAAAATGCATGCGTCTGATCAATATATTTTTGCTTTACGATTTGACGACCCCTAATTTTCCACTTCAAAACCCTCAAGCCT
This sequence comes from Flavobacteriales bacterium, assembly GCA_947476955.1. Classification (GTDB taxonomy): domain Bacteria; phylum Bacteroidota; class Bacteroidia; order Flavobacteriales_D; family Crocinitomicaceae; genus M0103. The sequence goes on along the minus strand of CANJSS010000151.1, from coordinate 2,132 downwards.
ATGGTTTTGCCAAAAAAGTAATTTAAACCATCACCTAAAACGGCAGCAATAATTAATAATGCAAGTACAATCCATAGGTTGAGTTCCGCGGTTTCACCAAGTTCATTTTTAACTCCTGCACAAAATGTCCCTGCTGCGAATAATAGAGAATCACCTGGAAGTAATGGCATTATCACCAAACCAGTTTCTACAAAAATTATCAGAAATAAAATTGCATAAATCCACAATCCATAATCTTGAATCATTGCAAATAAATGATCATCTAGATGCAAAAAAAAGTCAAGTATTGATTTTAAAACTTCCATTAATCTAAGTCTAAAGTTACATCAATTTGCTCTTTCCAGGCCAAAATTCCACCATCTAAAACATATACATTTGGGATAGAATATTCTGTCATTAAAATATTTGCGACTGCCTCCGCTCTTTTTCCAGATCGACACATAATAACGATACTTGAATCGGTTGGAAGTTCCGTTGTTCGATTACAAATCTCACCCATTGGAATATGGGTTGAACCAATATTAGCAGCAGCATATTCGTATGGCTCGCGGATATCTATTATTTCGAACGACTGTCCTTGTTTCATTGCATGGTGCAATTCTAAAGCAGAAATTATTCGCATTGTTTAAATTTTTCATCAAAGATAGTAATTGAAGGCAAGACTTATGCTTTTGTGCTGCAAGAATTGAATACTTTCCGTTTTAGGTTCCAAAACTGAGTACTTTAAACCAAGAAATCAAAGTCTTGAGACTTAAATAACTGAATTAAGATTTTCTAATGCAAAATAAAAACAGACTTTAGTAAGAATAAAAATACAATCATAAATGCAGGTGATATCTGAAATATTAAAAATTCTTCACTTACATTTGTACCATGACAAAAAATCAAGCATGGGTAAAAGCTTTGCGTCTGCGCACCTTGCCACTTTCGCTTTCTGGAATAATTCTCGGCTCTTTTATTGCAAAATATAATGGCTATTGGAGTTTACGGATTTTCACCCTTGCAATGTTGACCACCATTCTATTTCAAATTCTATCCAATTTCGCGAACGATCTTGGCGATAGTTTAAAAGGGACTGATAATTCTCAACGAGTTGGACCACTAAGATCCGTTCAATCAGGAATGATTACCGCTCAGCAAATGAAAATCGCTATTTTAATTACCGCAATATTAAGTGCTATTTCGGCAATAAGTCTGATTCTTATCGGTACAAAAGATCTTCCGATTTCCATTCTTTGGTTGTATGTTGGTTTGGCAATGGCAAGCATTCTAGCTGCAATTACGTATACAATTGGAAAAAAAGCATACGGTTACAATGGCTTTGGAGATTTAATGGTGTTTTTATTTTTCGGATATGTAACCATTTTGGGTGTTTATCCGCTTTTTACCAAAACGATAGATTGGAATTTGCTACTTCCAGCAACGAGCATTGGACTTTTGAGTGCTGCAGTTCTAAATTTAAACAACATGCGGGATAGGTTGAACGATAAAAATTCTGGTAAAAAAACTTTCGTAGTGCTAATCGGCGGAAATGCAGCAAAAGTATACCACGCAATACTTATTATTGGTGCCTTGATTTGTCACTACCTTTTCATTGCCCAGTTGAAACATCCAATGGCTTATATTGGTTTAATTCCTGGATTGGTATTAATTATCCATTTGCGGAAAGTAATGAAGACCAGAGATCCTAAAGAATTTGATCCAGAATTGAAAAAAGTTGCACTTGCTACTTTCGGTATTGCCGTTTTAACAGCTATTGGCTTGATGATTCCCTAAAAAATTCAGCTTGTTGTTAATCGACTAAAGGATTTCAGACAAATGTGCTAAAAACACTAATATTAAGCTATGAAGGCAACATTAACCAATCTTAAATTGCAATTTAAAAATCCTGCAGGCACTAGTCGTGGGGTAATGCACATTAAGAACAGTTGGATTCTGAAAATTTCAGACGGAACTAATTTTGGCATTGGGGAAATAAGTGTCTTAGAAGGTCTATCCCCGGATTTTCAGGATCGGGAAAGTTTTGAACGAAAAATGGAGAACTTTTGTGCAATTTTAGAAAAGGACGGTGTGAATTTTGATTCGGAATCGGAAATCCATCTTTTTCTGGAAACCCATCCATCCATAAAATT
>CANJSS010000150.1 GCA_947476955.1 Flavobacteriales bacterium | reverse complement strand
TAAAAAATCACCCATTACAAATAGGCATTAAATCCCTCACCCATCGATTTTTTATTTCAAGAAGGGTTTCCTCTTGGCATTCGTTTTCTGGAAACCAAACAATTACAAAACGTTTAAGGATGTATTTGTCCAGACGAGAAAATACATTCCATCTTAAATCTGCATATTTTACGCGATTCACAGAAGTTTCTGGCCCACTTGCGTTTTTACCCAGTATTTGAGGATTAAAAACGGTATTAAGAGTTACGGAATTTTTTACTGCTATTTGAGAACCCGGATTAAAAAAAATGGTTTCTCCTCGCAGTGTTATGGTAGACAATTGCATTTGAATTCTTTCCAATACAGGTTGATTATCCGCAAGTCCAATATAAACTATCTCTTGGTCAAAAAACAACATATAAATACCTGGGATGTCTAATGCTGAAGGACTTGGTGTTTTCGGCACGAATTGACAATTCAACGGAAAACTTCCATTAATGTGTAGATCAAATAATTCTGATGCGACGTATGTTTTCATTTGAATTTTTTGGAAAATTACTTGCTCCCCAAAAAAAAAAGTAAAAAAATAGGAGAACTCGTAGGTTCTCCTATCTATAAACGGTACTAATTGCTTATTAATTTAGGGTTTAGTCGAAGTAATTTGATTCTTCTATCTTGAGGATGTTGGGAGCTTATAAAGACTTCTTCCATTGGCATTTTGCCAAATAGCGATAACTTCTCCCGAATGTTCTTTAAACTTTGTTCTCTGCGTTTTTTTACTGCATCTAAAGTAGCATTGTCATACTCAACAATTCTATTGATGTCCGCAATTTCTAATGTATTATTTTCTGCGTTTAAAAATTCCTTTAAAACCATAAAATCAATCGAATTAAATGCAGTTGAAAGCAAGCGATCGTTAAGATAATATTCACCCTTATATTGGTGTAATAGTTTAATTACCTTTCGTTTTTTCCGTCTAATGAAAATGAAAATTATAACTACAAACGAAAAAGCACCTAAAATAAAAAGGAGTAATGTATAATTCTTTTTGGGTGCGTCAGGAAGATACAAATCAACTATTTTATCTGGTTTACCCAAAAGAACATTTTTGGGATAAACAACTGCTTTAAAATTAGTAGTGCTTTTCTGTATTATAACACAAATATATTTTTCAGTTGCATCAAAGAGAGGATGATGAATCATCTTATAATCTAAAGAAGAATATGTCGTTACCGTATTGTTCTCAAAATCTATTTCATATATATCGAGAATTAGAATTATTTTGCTACTCGCTTGTTCCGTATCATACCAACCCAAATATTTCCGATTAATTCCTTTTGGGTTGAGTTTTCCTAGCCTCAGCCAACGGTTCTTTTCGATAGAATAACGCCATACGTCTGAATAAACCGTGGTTTCGATAGAATTAGACCAATGTCCCGACATCATGTAAAAATTGTTTCCAACTTTTTGAGAATAGGCATTCATGCGCGAATCAGGTGTTTTATACTTAAAAGGAATATCATCCACCATCCACTCTTTGAATTTCACATTGAAATAGGAGATAAAGTTCTTGGTTGTAAAAAGACCATAACCGCCAAAGCAAAAGATCTTATTCTTGTGTGTAAAAAGGTTTCCAGAAAACTGATTTTCGTGCCGGAATGATTTATCAATGCGTTTTAGTGTGTCATTTTTCAATCCATACACTTCCCCAACTCCACGATACACAAAATAGATCTCCCCGTTTTCCATTGAAAGAGGAATAAATACCTTTTGAAATTCTGTAAAACTGCATTCTCCTTGAAAAATGTACGGATGTTTTTCCCATTTTTTCTTTGCTATTTTATATTCAAAATAATAGGTAGAATCGTCAAACAGCAAAAAGCTGTTTTCTTTTTTATTTAAAAAAATCCTTTGAGAATGTATATTCTGAAGTTCTTGACTTTGTCCAAAACAATTTGCCTTATTCAGGAATGAAAAAAATATTAAAAGAATGAGGCAAAATTTGGGCATACTCAATTGTTTTATTTTAGAAGGTAAAAAGTAGGTATTTATTGGAACTTGTAGACCTTAAAAAAAGATAAATTGTATTTTCCCCTATTATTAATCCATTTTAGAGAATATTTCGCTGCACTTAATTTGCGTATTTTTGGGAAAATACTATGTGTTTCTCCCGTATGAAAAAACTTATTTTAGCCTCTGCAATTCTTGTGTTTATTCTAATTACAGTTTTGAGTTTAATGCCACCAAAAAGTGAATTACGGATTCCAACAAACGATAAAGTAGGACATTTAATCGCGTATGCCGTATTTTCTCTCAATATCTGTCTTTTATTTCCGCAGTTAAACAAAAAATTGGTGTTGCTGCTACTTGCAGTAATTGGTTATGGAATTTTACTGGAATTTTTGCAGGGTTTTGTTGGTAGATCCACTTCGCTTTACGATTTTTTGGCCAATACTAGCGGCGTAAGCATTGGATTTGGTCTTTACCTACTGATTAGGAAGTGGTTTCAAAACGTTTTGTTAAAATTGCAGTAATACTATTATTCTAGCAATGCGTTTAGCGTAAAATCAATGGGAAAGTTCAAGCTCCCCCATCGATTTAATGCCACATTATATGCAAGTTGCTTCTACCAAGCGAATGTTGAGAACCAATTGGTTGAAATTTCTTAACGTCACAGCTACCGAAAGGTGATCAAAATTGTTTTGTTCCCACGAGATTACTTCTTGATCTTTTTCACCAAATCTAAAGACATCGTTTAGGTCTAAAAGTACGCTAGGATTTTTGCTGAATTGCTTTTCTACGAATGCATTAAATTCAACTAACTCCTTTTTTATGGCCATCAAATCAGGTTTTGCCTTTCCATCTTGCTCAAAAAGAAACGCCGTCGCAAAATTTAAACTTGTGCCATAATTTCGTATGATTTGAGGCTCTGATAATCCTTGTTCCCCATGGGAGGAAAATTGAATTAGTCCGGCTTTTAACTGATCAATTCTGGAACAAATGGAATTAGCTTTTACTTGAAGTTCTTTCCGTCTGGGCGAAATCGAGTCCGTTGTATAAGCGATTTGGTTTTGTTCAGAAACAAAAACTGCAGCCACACGCAAGCGATCATCTGAAGTATATGTGGATTCATCTGTCCAACGACTTGCTTTCAAATTTGTCAAAGTGAAAAGCAAACCACCAGCAGTCAAAATTAATATAGAAGAGATAATTGTATTGGTCTTAGTCTCACTTGAGCGAATTCCCGTAAAAAAATAAACCGGTAAAAAAACAAAAAACAAAATCGCTAAGGATGTCATCCACATCGTGTTTGCAAATGGCCAATGCATGACTTTAAACAGGGTTGCCAAACAGATTAAAACGCCAAAAATGGTAGCAATACCAATTATAATTTTGTTCTTATTTTCCTTTTGTTCCCTGACACGTAAAATGGACAGCAGGGGCAGAAATAAAAAACTAAATGAAATAATGGCAACCACAAATAGAAATCCTGCACCAGGAAGAAACAGAAGCTTTAAAAAAGCACCGATAAGTAAAGTAATTGCAGAGAATGCTCCACTAATTAAAAGAATTTTTTTCATTGCATAATAATTTTTAAACGTTAATAATAGTGTTGTTTCTTCTTGAATTTCCCTTAGATTTCGTTTAAAAAAACGGGGTAAAATACTTCGGTAGAATTCTTCAAAGTTGGATTCATCTAACATTTCAGTTTCGATAACACAACAAATATGATCCAAGAGGTCTTGCTGTAACGCTTCTGTTACAATTCCATTACGTCTAATGTCTTCAAGAATGAACCCTATTTGTTCGTCTTTTAAAACAAACATGTTAAACTAATTTCGGTTTTAAGTCCAGCAGATCCATCATCGTTCCGATAAATTCTGAAAACTCGTCCACCTTGTCATTAGCAACTTTTTTACCCGTTTGAGTAATTGAATAATACTTTCGAATGCGGTTTCCAACATTTACCACTTCGGTAGATAATATACCTTGTGCTTCGAGCGCGTGCAATGTCGGGTACAATGCGCCTTCTGTCAATTGAATTTTTCCACCTGTCAATTCTTTTACCATTTGGGTAATTTCATAACCATACAATTTGTCATTTACTGACAATAACTTTAAAATGATCGTTTTTAAAGTTCCTTTAATTAATTCTGATGAATACATGCAGCAAATATATACTATTTTTTTTATATACCTAAGAAACCTATGTATTATTTTAAAAAGTTTTGGTGACGTGCTATTTGCTGCGAATCAAAGTCTTAATGGAATAAAATATCTAATTCTATCTAATGGAATACCCAAAGGCCGTTTCAAACCTTCTAAAATCCTTCTAAAACCTTTGTCGCCGTTGGTTCGTAATAATTGTACTGCTCTTTTCCATTCCAGATTAGATTTTATTTACCGTTGGGGTGTCGGTTCTTGCTAATTAAAACAGAATTCGGAGCGATTTTTCTAAAAATCAACGTAATTTCGTCCAAGTAAGATTGAAACATGGAAAAATTACACAACTTTATAAATGGGGAATATTGCGCACCAATTGGCGGCGAATATTTGGATAATTTTGAACCTGCAACGGGAAAAGTATACAGCCTAATTCCTAATTCAGACGCCCGAGATGTGGAATTAGCAGTCGCTGCAGCGGATAAAGCATTTCCGATTTGGTCGAATATGAGCACAGAGGAACGCAGCGTAATCTTGGTTCGTTTATCGGAAGGAATTGAAAAAAGAATGGCAGAATTTGTGGCAGCGGAATCCCGCGACAATGGAAAACCGTTGACTTTGGCTGCCCACGTGGATATTCCAAGAGCGGTTTCTAATTTTCATTTTTTTGCGACCGCAATTCTGCATTTTGCTTCTGAAAGTCATTATATGGAAGGAGTTGGGGTTAATTATACGATCCGAAAACCGCTGGGAATAGTTGGCTGTATTTCACCCTGGAATTTACCTTTGTATTTATTCTCTTGGAAAATTGCACCAGCGCTTGCCGCAGGAAATTGTGTTATTGCAAAACCGTCCGAAATCACACCATATACTGCGTATTTACTTGGGCAAGTTGCAAAAGACGCAGGAATGCCAGATGGCGTTTTGAATATCCTTCATGGAC
>CANJSS010000149.1 GCA_947476955.1 Flavobacteriales bacterium | reverse complement strand
TTTATTTAAAAAATTTATAGAACAGCACCCGAATCACATTGTTATAACCTACGTAAATTGTTCGGCCGAAATTAAGGCGATGAGCGATATTGTTTGTACTTCTTCTAATGCTATCAAAATTGTTGAATCGATTCCAATTGAAAAACCAATCCTTTTTGCACCCGATAGAAATTTAGGAAATTACATTAATCAAAAAACAAATCGTAAAATGATTCTTTGGAATGGTTCCTGTTTGGTTCACGAAGCTTTTTCATTAGACAAATTAATTTCATTGCATCTTAAAAACCCAGATGCCAAAATTATTGCGCATCCAGAATCGGAAACACATATTTTAAAAACAGCCAGTTATATAGGATCTACCTCTGGAATGATCAATTTCGTGAAAACAAATCCTAGCAAAAAATTTATTGTTGCCACAGAGGCTGGAATTCTGCATAAAATGCATTTAGAAGCGCCAAATAAAACGCTACTTCCAGCACCAGTTTTTGAAAATAATACTTGCGCCTGTAGCGAATGTGGTTTTATGAAACTCAATACACTTCAAAAAGTGTATGATTGCTTGTTAAATGAATATCCCGAAATTAATGTTCCTGAAAACATTCGTATTAAAGCACTACTTCCAATACAACGCATGCTTGAAATTTCAAAAAAATGATAAAAACTAATTATTTAATTATTGGTTCAGGTGTTGCCGGATTGACATTTGCTATAAAAATCGCCAATCATTTCCCCGAAAAATCCATAACTATTATCACTAAATCCAATGAATCTGAATCCAACACCAAATATGCCCAAGGAGGCGTTGCAATAGTTTTAGACGAAGGGGATTCCTATCAAAAACACATTGAAGACACGATACTTTGCGGGGATGGTTTGTGCAATCTAAAAGTAGTCGAATTGGTTATTTCTGAAGGACCCAAAAGATTAAAGGAATTAATTGATTGGGGCGCCAATTTTGACAAAGTTGCCAACGGAGAATTTGATTTAGGAAAAGAAGGAGGTCATTCCGAAAACAGAGTTGTGCACCACAAAGACCAAACGGGTTTAGAAATCGAAAGGGCTATTTTACGTCAAGTAAATCAAATAGATAACATTACGATTTTGGATTTTCATTTGGCTTTGGATTTAATTATGGAAAAAAACCGATGTTTGGGCGCTTCGGTTTTTAATCAAAAAACAAATACTATTCAAACTTTTTTATCCGATATAACACTTTTGGCAACTGGCGGAATCGGGCATGTCTATGGACATACAACAAATCCAATAATTGCTACTGGTGATGGAATTGCGATGGCTTTTAGGGCAAATGCAATACTAATGGACATGGAATTTATTCAGTTTCATCCAACGGCATTATTTGAAAAAGGATATGAATCTAAATTTCTAATTTCTGAAGCTGTGCGAGGATTTGGGGCCTATTTAAAAACTAAAAACGGGAATCGTTTCATGCAAAAATATGACACCAGAGGCGAATTAGCATCCAGAGATATCGTTTCGCAAAGTATTGATTTGGAATTAAAAAAGTCTGGGGATAATTGTGTTTATTTGGATTGCACGCATTTGGATGAAAAAAAATTTAAGAAACATTTTCCAATGATTTATGACCGATGTAAAAGCAATAAAATTGCTGTTTCAAAAGATTGGATTCCGGTTATTCCAGCCCAACATTACCTTTGTGGCGGAATTTCGGTTGATACAAATGGAAAAACTTCTATCGAAAATTTGTATGCTTGCGGCGAATGTTCCCGAACAGGTTTGCACGGAGCCAATCGGTTAGCGTCAAATTCCTTATTAGAGGCGCTGGTTTATTCGGATCAAATTTTTAATTATTTATCCAAATTCAATACTATAAAAACAGTTTTTCAAGAGACAAAACCATTATTTAATAATAAGTCAAAACCGAAATTTAACGCCAATTTTTTGAATAAATTAAAATTAGAAGTCCAATTATTGATGCGTCAAAACGTTGGGATTATAAGGCATGATTCAGAATTACTTCAAGCGGAAACGCAACTTATTAAATGGTTGTTGGATTTAGAAACAACACAAGAAAGCTATCAAATTTGCACGCAATTAGTTGAATTGAAAAACATGATTACCATTGGGATTCTAATCATTAGGCATTCAATTAATAGAAATGAAAATCGAGGCGGATTCGTTAAATTCAAACTTAAAAATGAAAATACATAATCCTTTTTCGATTTATTAAATACATGATAATAATCATCTTTTAGGTGTTTTTTATATTGCAAATTTGAAAGATAAAATATAAGCGGTCGAATTCTATAATTCTGATAATAAATATTTTATAAAATTAATAGTTACTTCTTAGTGATAGAAAAATTACTACCACTAGGCTCTAATTAATGTTATTAATTTAAATATTTAATCCAACTTTATATGAATGCAATTGAAAGCAAAACAATAGGTGAATTTGTAGCCCAAGATTTTAGAACCGCTGCGGTTTTTTCTAAATATAAAATAGATTTTTGTTGTAAAGGCTATAAAACCATCGACGAGGTCTGTCAAAAAAAAGGAATTAGTAAAGACGTTTTAGAACACGATTTATCTTTTATTCTGAACTCCAATAATGACTCCAATATTAATTTTAACTTTTTGTCGGCTAATTTATTAGTAGATTATATTTTAGAAACCCATCATCGGTTTATTGAAGAAAAAACACCTACTTTAATGTCGTTTTTAGATAAATTATGTAAAGTACATGGCGAACGACATCCCGAATTATTTGAAATAAAAACGCTGTTTACTATTAGCGCCAACGATTTAATAATGCATATGAAAAAAGAGGAAATCATTTTGTTTCCATTTATTATTGCGATGGAACAAGCCGTTTTATCCAATCAATTGATCGACAAGCCTCATTTTGGAACTGTGGAAAATCCAATTGCAATGCTCCAAGAAGAACACGAATCGGAAGGAATTATTTTTTCTAAAATTGCCTTATTAACAAATGATTTTACCCCGCCAGATGATGCTTGTAACACCTTCAAAGTTACCTATTCTATGTTGTTAGAATTTGAACAAGATTTACACAAGCATATTCATTTAGAAAACAATATTCTATTTCCTAAGGCAATAAATATGGAAAAACAATTTTATTCTAATTAATTATTTTTTGATATGGAAAAATATGTCATCAAAAGAAATGGCGATTATAAGCCTTTTGAAAGTTATAAAATAAAGGATGCTATTGAAAAAAGTTTTGTCAGTGTTTCGGTAACATTTGATGAAGAAATATATAATAATACAATTTCTCAAATGCAACATAAAGATACATGGGCAGTTGAAGAAATTCAGGATATTATTGAAAAAACATTATTTCAAAAGGCCTATTTTCTTGTCATGCGTTCGTTTATGCTTTATCGGCATACCAGAAAATTGCAACGGGAACATATTCAAGGGTTGAATGACGATACAACCTATGTCGATTCTACTCAAACCATCGAAGAATACATTGGACAAACCGATTGGCGAATTAATGCCAATGCAAATACATCCTATTCAAATGCAGGATTAGTTAATAATGTAGCCGGAAAAATCATTGCCAATTATTGGTTGGATAAAGTATATACTAAAATAGAAGGATATGCCCATCGAAATGGGGATATTCATATCCATGATTTGGATTGTTTAACAGGATATTGTGCAGGTTGGAGCCTTAGGGTTTTGTTGAATGATGGATTTAATGGCGTTCGCGGTCGAGTTGAAAGCAAAGCACCTTCGCATTTTAGAGAAGCATTAGGGCAAATGGCCAATTTTCTAGGAATTCTCCAAAGCGAATGGGCAGGCGCACAGGCATTTAGTTCCTTTGACACCTATTTGGCGCCCTACGTTTTTAAAGATAATTTAAGTTTTGTTGAGGTTTTGAAAGCTGTTAGAAGTTTTGTTTATAATTTGAATGTACCGGCACGATGGGGACAATCACCATTTACAAACATCACTTTAGATTGGGTTGTTCCAACCGATTTAAAAGATCAAATTCCAACCAAAAAAGACCAACATTTATTTGGGAATTGTAAGGATATGGAATTATTAAATCGATGTCAAGAAAGAGGTGTTTCTTCTTTAATCGAAATGCGTTACGAACATTTTCAGAAAGAAATGAACATGATCAATAAGGCCTATTATACTGTAATGACAGAAGGAGATGCAAACGGACAGCCCTTTACATTTCCAATACCCACCGTAAATATTACAGAAGATTTTGATTGGAATGGCGAGAACACGGAATTGTTATTTGAAAATACCGCTAAAATAGGTTCGTCTTATTTTCAAAACTTTATTGGAAGTCAATATATTTTAGATGAAGAAGGCCACCGAATTGAAAATCCGAATGCCTATAAACCAAATGCTGTTCGGAGTATGTGTTGTCGCTTGCAACTCGATTTGAGAGAATTACTAAAACGTGGAAACGGATTGTTTGGAAGTGCAGAAATGACGGGAAGTATCGGAGTAGTTACCATTAATATGGCTCGTTTAGGATTTTTATTTAAAGGCAATCAAGAAGCCCTTTTTATTCAATTGGATAAATTGATGGAACTTTCAAAAGCTACTTTAGAGAAAAAGCGCATCTTTATTCAAGATCGTTTTGATAGCGGATTATACCCGTATACCAAAAGATATTTACCCCATTTTAGAAATCACTTTTCAACTATTGGCGTAAATGGAATGAATGAAATGGTTCGAAATTTCACAAATGATGAAGAGGATATAACCACTGCTTTTGGATACAATTTTTGTATGGAAATATTAGATCACATACGAAATCGGATGAAAGAATTTCAAGAAGAAACAGGCAATTTATATAATTTGGAAGCCACCCCTGCCGAAGGAACGACTTACCGATTTGCCAAAGAAGATTTGAAACGTTTTCCTTCCATTCTTCAGGCCGGAATGGATGAAAATATTTATTATACCAACAGTTCTCAAATCCCTGTCGATTATACGCAAGACCCATTTGAAGCACTATTGATGCAAGATGAATTACAGTGCAAATATACCGGAGGAACAGTACTTCATTTGTATATGAATGAAAGAATTAGTTCGCCAGAAGCCTGTAAGAATTTTGTAAAAACAGTTTTGACCAAATTTAAATTGCCTTATATAACCGTAACACCAGTATTTAGTGTTTGTCCTATTC
>CANJSS010000148.1 GCA_947476955.1 Flavobacteriales bacterium | reverse complement strand
TTGAACGCGGCGAAAATCCATTTCCAGTAATTCGCGGTTAAGGATTTTTCATTCCTGCTAAGTAACAAAAAATTGCCTTCAGTATGAAGAAACTACCTTAATCTTTCGGGGAAAATCTAAAAAAGTATAAAAGGAGAATTATTCATTTTTTTGAATAAAACCATATCTGTTTTAATATCTTTATATCAAATTTTGATAATGAAAACATTAATCTCCTGGGTTGCACAAAACAACGATTTTGAAAATGGAAACGTCAGCGATGCTGGGCCAAACTGTACTTTTCACAAGTATTTTTTTAAGGGAGATCGCCATTTTATTCTTTCGACGAAGAAAAATGATGACACGCGTACAGAAAAATTAGTCAATCATTTGCGCAGAACGTATACCGATCGGATAATTGAAGCAGTTTATTTGGATATCAACGATCCAATCGACCACCAGGAAATACAATCCAAGGTGACGCCATTTCTTGCCGGTTTGAAAGACGACCAAATTGCACTTTTTATCTCTCCGGGAACAGCAGCTATGCAAGTGGTTTGGTATTTAAGCCACATGAGCATGAATTTAAAAACGACGCTGTATCAAACCCGCGAAGCGAAGCACACAACGAGCAAAGAGAAACCCGAACTTATAAAAATTAATCTTTCCAATTCTTCGTTGCCTGTGACGGCAGTATACCACCAGGAAGAGATAAAACGCGTTGGACCTAATGACGATTACAAAATTACGCCAGCCATCGAGCAAATTTACCTCAATGCCGAAAAAGTAGCGCAAACAGACGAAGTAACGGTTCTAATTTTGGGGGAAAGTGGCACTGGAAAAGAAAATTTAGCAAAGTTTATTCACAACAATTCCATTCGCAAGGACAAACCATACATTACAGTAAATTGCTCCGCATTCAATGATCAGTTGTTGGAATCGCGGCTGTTTGGGTATAAAAAAGGTGCGTTTACCGGAGCAGATAAAGATACACCTGGACTTTTTGAATTGGCCCACGAAGGAACTATTTTCCTGGATGAAATTGGCGATGTTTCCCCGTATATGCAGCAAGCACTGTTGCGTGTTCTGCAGGAAAAGGAAATTATGCCACTCGGTGGTAAAGCAAAGAAAATTGATGTTCGTGTGATTGCTGCCACCAACCAAAATTTGGTGAAACGCTGCGAAGATAAACTGTTTCGATGGGATTTATATTACCGTTTGTCAGTAGTTGAATTAGACGTTCCAACCCTTCTGCAGCGTGGAAAAACGGATTTAAAAACGATGGTGGAATATTTTCTCTCGCAGAAGAAACGCCAGCTGAAAAAGAACAAGAAACTGCAGCTAGACAAAGCAGCGATGGAAATACTTTTAAATTATTCCTATCCTGGAAACATCCGAGAACTGGAAAATATTATCTCACGTCTCTATGTTTTCAATGAAGAATCTGTTGCTGCAGATGTTTTGCCAAAACGCTTGAGCCAAGAACCGGTCAACAAACCAATGCACTGGGAATTTATTGAAAAGGAGCACATCGAGCGCGTTTTGAAACATTTCAACGGCAATAAACGGCAAACGGCACTTGCAATTGGTTGGGCAATTAATACCTTGGTTACGAAGATGGAAAAATATGGCATTCGTGAAGCATAGTGTATTGATTAAATTTGAACAAGGGAATCTAGCTAAAACAGAAGTAAAACTTCACAATTCGAATTCATTAATAAATATACATTTCACCTTCCGAAAAACACAAGCGATTAAATTCCGATAAAAGTTCTCGGTACTTTAAATCCAACTTGCCCCTAACCTGCCCAATAAACCCAATGCTCCCTTCCAGGCGGTTCACAAAAGTTTTTCGGTGTTCAGCTGTTGCCGCGCCTTCCAACTTAAAATGATTTACGGTTGCCGCTTCAATTCCGTTTACCCCCAAATCGTGTAGCATTGCGCGCACTTTTTTCAGGTAGCGCCGATCCACATTTAACCGAGAATTAACTGTTAAACCGGTAACCGTTTGCTTTCGGTTTTTTGTTCGCTGCCGAATTTTTTTCTCGTTTACTGTAAATCCGGCAGAAACGATAAGCGCGCGAATCTCCTGTTGCTGTTTTTCCGTAAATAAACTGTCGGAGGAAAACGTCAGATCATCCGCGTAGCGCGTGTAATTTGCCGCGTTGGATTCTGCCCAAATTCGTAGAGCGCCATCCAAACCTAAACACGCAAAATTGGAAAGTACCGGCGACGTTGGTGCGCCTTGCGGCAATCTTCCTTTATATGTTGTCAATAATCCTAGCACTGTTGCGATGTGTTCGTTACATTGAAACGGCGGAGAAAGCAGAATTTCTTTTACGCGCTTTGCGGAAATTGCAGTGAAGAAATTTTCCAAATCCACTGTTAAAACTGCCTTTTTACCCACATGGACGATTGCATTTTCTACGATATTTGCCTTAGTTCCTTCCTGTTCCACTTGTAAAATAAATCCGTGTACGTTTGGAGGTCGAACACCTAAATAAACCAGCTGAAAATAGCGGTTCAACTTTTTTTGTACGCGCAACAATTCCTCGGATGGCGCATCTATTTGCCGGCGTCCTCCGTGTTTCTTAGGAATAGAATATTCCGTGTATTTCGGGAAATTTATTAGGTTTTGAAGTTGCAGGTATTCCATTTTTAAGAGTTGGCATAAGTCCATTGCTTTATTAACGTGCAAAAGTTTCTCCTTCAATTTTCTATACTGGTTCAAATAGTTGAGGCGCTGTTGCTTTCGTTTTTTCCAGGAATCGCGTTTCAACGATTTCAGGACGGCTGCAAAAATTGCTTTATCGCGCAGTGTATTTTGTTTTGTCATCGGAATTGGAAAAGAGTAACCTTCTGAAGGAATATCTTTAAAAATTAGGTTAAAATTAGACTAAGAAAAAGAGCCGTTGTCGCTTATCTTTAATTTGGAATGCTTGCTTGTGGAACGCAGTGAAACAAGCATGCGTTGCGCAGCTAGTCGCACCTCCACTCTTGATCGGATTGCAGGAACACAACCACAGGTCGTCCAATTCGACGCATAAGTTTTAGACAACGGCTCTCGATTCATTTAAAATGGAACTTCCTTGAAATCTTCCATCCGGTCTTCGTTCACCTCAAAGGTTGTATTTGTTTCTTCAAATGGAATAAAACGCGTGAAGTATGTATCAATTTTTAAGCGCACGCGTTCCAGGGCTCCGCTTCGATTTTTCGCCATAATCAATTCAAGCAGTCGCTCGTTGCTCATGCCCATATCGTCTTGTATAAAACCATAATATTCCGGACGGTATAGGAAAAATACTTTGTCCGCATCTTGCTCAATCGCACCACTTTCTCTCAAATCAGACAAAATTGGTCGTTTATCGCCTCCTCTTTGTTCTACCGAACGACTCAGTTGACTTGTCGCCACCACACAAATATTTAAATCGCGCGCTAGGTTCTTCAATTCCCTGCTGATATGGGAAATTTCGAGTTCGCGGCTATTTCTATAGCGGTTGGAACTCAAAAGCTGCAAATAATCGACAAAAATTACTTTTACCCCAAACTCTTCCACGTGCTGTATGCACAGCGCTTTGAATGCACCCATGCTTTGTGCCTGTCGGTCGACAATTCTAAGTTTTAAACGATTTATATCATCTTTAACCGCGTCTAGCTCTTTTTGTTGGCTTTCGTTGAGTTTTCCATTTCGATAGTAATTGACAGGAAGATTTGATAAAGAAGCCACAATGCGCGCCATCAGCATGAAACTCGAATTGTCTAAGGAATAAAATAAAACTTCATGCTCCGCTGCAATATTTGCTGCGATATTGGTTAAAAAATGGGATTTCCCCATGGCTGGTCGGCCACCAACGACTACAAATTCTCCTGGCCACAATCCGCCGAATGCTGCATCGTACGCTTCTAAACCTGTTTTTATGGCTTGTGAAGCAGAAGAAATGTTAGCAGCAGTAGCGTGTTCCCTGAAAATTTCGCCAATTAAATTGGAGCGTATGGCCTCTTGTGCGGAGGTATCAAACTCCAATAATAACTTTCGAACATGGTCGATCTTCACGCCTTCGTCCACCCGGTCGTACGTGAGAACTTGTTTCAGCTTTTCAATTATTTTGTGTGGATTTGCATCTTGGACCATCAAATGTATTTTTAGTATTTTCGAAGGCACAAAGTCAATTACCTTACCAAAAATAAAAACGTGCAAAATGGCTTTAAATTAATCTAAAGTATATCAAATAATTAAAATTATATCAAATTTTGATTCAAATTTTAAACCTCCTAATCGACCGAAAAAAATACAATTTTGGAAAAAATGATTCTATTAGATTATTTTTCTGTGAAAAAACGAATAAAAAAGTCTATCTATTCAAATCGAAACGAAATTACTATAATCGTCTATTTAAATGGCTTTAATTCAAATGGCGTCATTTCTTTTGATTCTCCCTTCGCATTGCGAATCAGGTAATGCACGTAATAGGTGTATTGGTTCCCTCCAACAATAATATCTGTCACAACAACTTTCGTTGAATCGGTTTTTACCATTGCTAAATCGCCAGGTCTCAAATCTAATTCTGCACCAACTTTATCTCTTAGTTTTGCGTTGTAAACTAAAGAGCGCATTGGCCAAAGGTAATCTACGTTTCGTTTTAAGGAATCTCTTTCGTGGTTCAGTTTTTTATGGTCTTTTTGGAGGGATTTTAAACTACCGTCCAAATGCTCGAGTTTCTCACTCATCTGCTCCATTTGCGCCTTATAGAATTGCTCCTCTTTACTCATCGAGCGCGTCATAAGATAAATGATCAAGCTGGTTAGCAGTACCAAAAGTGCAATGATCAAAATCAATTTTTTTTTGTTCTTCTTGTAATCTGTAATAGTATCCATTTCGCAGAAAAATTAAGGAATAAATGTAGTTAAAATTAGTGAACGGATACTGTATTAGGTTTTAAAACGCTACTGCAGCACCACTTTAAAAATTCGATTTTCCACAGCATTGTATATCCGGATAGTATAGGTTCCGCTGTAAAGAATGGATGTATCAAAATAACAAATAGATGTTCCTTGCGCGAAGGATTTAGACTGTACAATTTTTCCTTCAGCATTGACAAGATCTGCTTGCATATCGAGCATTAGCACTTCTTGCGATTGGATGGCTACAAGGTCTTGACTCGGATTTGGAAAAACCTTGATTTCAATGTTTTTCATGTGTTCCAAAATTGCTTCCACTTGGGGGCTATAGATTTCTGTTGGCTCGGTGATTGCATTTACTTTCCCACCTGTTTTTACGCCATAATACGTTGGTCCTACAGCATAGGGATAATAGG
>CANJSS010000147.1 GCA_947476955.1 Flavobacteriales bacterium | reverse complement strand
TTCTTTGAAATCGCCAATCGCCAATCGACGACCAATTTCATCCAACGTAATATGTTTGGTTGTACGTAAACCTTGCTCACGGTATAATTGCTCTCGTTTCGATGCAATTGTTTTCGCTTCTTTTTCATCGTCCATCACATGGAATTTATCTCCAGCACTTGGTGCGCCATTGATTCCAAGAATTGATAGTGGTTGAGAAGGCCCCGCTGATTTTAGAATAACACCATGCTCATCGTGCATTGCACGAACACGACCATAATTTCTACCAACCAGTACGATATCTCCAACTTTAAGCGTTCCAGATTCTACAAGCATATTTGTAACGTACCCTTTTCCCTTATCCAGAGAAGATTCGATTACCGTTCCCAATGCGTTTTTGTCTGGATTTGCTTTCAAAGTCAGCATTTCTGCTTCCAATAAAACTTTTTCTAATAAGGCATCGATATTCAGATTCTGCTTAGCTGAAATCTCTTGAACTTGGTATTTTCCTCCCCAATCTTCTACTAAAATATTCATTTGGGAAAGTTGTTCGCGGATTTTATCTGGATTTGCGCCAGGTTTATCAATTTTATTTATGGCAAATACCATTGGTACACCTGCCGCTTGTGCGTGAGAGATTGCCTCTTTTGTTTGAGGCATTACGTCGTCATCCGCAGCAACAATAATAATCGCTACATCCGTAACTTGTGCACCACGAGCACGCATCGCTGTAAAAGCTTCGTGACCTGGTGTATCCAAGAATGTCATTTTTCGACCATCTTTTAACGTTACAGAATAAGCACCAATATGTTGTGTTATTCCTCCGGCTTCCCCTTCGGTTACGTTTGCATTTCTAATTTTATCCAACAAAGATGTTTTACCATGATCTACGTGTCCCATCACTGTAATAATTGGTGGTCGATCAATTAAATCTTCTTCCTTATCTTCTTGAATAGGAATAGCATCTTGCACTTCTGCGCTAACAAACTCCGCCTCATAGCCAAAATCTTCTGCTACAATCTGAATGGTTTCCGCGTCCAATCGTTGGTTGATTGAAGCAAAAATTCCAAGCGACATACAAGCAGAGATTACCTGAGTTGGTTGTACGTTCATCATGGAAGCGAGTTCCGAAACCGTAACAAATTCAGTCAGTTTCAATACTTTTTCTTCCATTTCAGCAGCTGCCATTTCCTCTTGACGACGATTGGCTACTGTATCTCTTTTGGCTCTTCTGTTTTTGGAGGATTTAGATTTTGCTCCTTGATTAGAAAGTCTAGCGAGTGTATCTTTAATCTCCTTTTGGATATCTTTTTCTTTAATTTCTGGCTTTTCGAATTTCGGAGCGCCTTTTTTAAAGTTTTTATTTGCCGGTAAAATTGGTCCTCTTGCTCCGGGGGCACCAGGAGCGCCAGGAGCGCCAGGAGTTCTTGGCGCATTCGCACCAGGCGTTGCGTTACCGTCAACTTTTTTAATTCGTTTACGTTTTTTACGCGCTTCAGCTGCTGCTGCCCCTGCCGATAGAGGACGAATGCCTTGAATCCTTGGTTTTTCAACTGGCAGTTCAATTCGCCCTAAAACTGTTGGCCCTGTAAGGACTTTTCGTTCTGCTCGAATTGTTTCTATTTCTTTCAGTTCTTCCGATACTTTTTCGCTGCTTGAATCCGGCTCGTCTGCTTTTTTAACTGCATCCGGTTTTTGAGTTACCGCAGCAGGTGGTGTTTTTACCGTTTCGGCTTGGTATTTTTTCTTGTCAGGACGCGTTTTTGAGTTTAACTTATCTAGATCAATTTTACCGACTACTTGCACTTGCATTTCTCCTTCGCCGATTGTTTTTGCTTCGGATGCTGGGGCAATAATTGGTTCAACAACATTTGGCTGAACAGCTACTTCTTTTACTGGAATTACTGCTTGAACCTGCTCTTCAATCCTTTCTACCTCTTCTTTCTTCTTCGGCTCTTCCAAAACACTTCGTTTGATCTCTTCCATGTTTATTGGATCGGAATCGTCGAAGTCTTCTGATACCTCTGGAGCTTCCTCTGGTTTGGAATCGCGAATAGAGATAGTTTCTCTTTTTTCTCTTTTTACCGATGAAAACTTGGATTGTTCTTTCAAGTTTTGATCTGCGGCAAATTCTTTTTGTAGAACATCATAATGTTCACCTTCCAACTTTGTGTTGGGGTTTGCATCAATTTTTATTCCTTTTGATTCTAGGAATTCAACCAATGTAGAGACACCCACATTGAGTTCTCCAGCTGCTTTTCCTAATCTTATTGGTTTTCCGGCCATATAATTATGTGTCCTTCGTTTTTACTTTTTCAGTAATTTATTTTCCTACAAGCTACAAATAATTGCCAAATTATTCAAACTCTGCACGCAGGATTCTAAACACTTCTTCAATTGTTTCTTGTTCTAAATCTGTTCTTGTAACCAAATCATTGATGCCAATTTCTAACACTGATTTAGCTGTATCACAACCAATAGCTTTTAATTCGTCGATAATCCAGCTATCAATTTCATCTGCAAACTCTTCTAAGTCAACATCTTCAACATCTACTTCGCCTTCACGGTAGACATCCAATTCGTATCCACTTAATTTACCTGCCAATTTAATATTATGCCCACCTTTACCGATTGCTAAAGAAACTTGGTCTGGCTTTAAGAAAACCTTTGCTCTTTTTGCTTCTTCATTTATTTCGATAGAAGATATTTTAGCAGGAGAAAGTGCGCGTTGAATTAACAGCTGAGAATTGCTTGTGTAGTTAATAACATCGATGTTTTCATTGCGCAATTCGCGCACAATTCCATGAATACGTGAACCTTTCATCCCAACGCAAGCTCCAACTGGATCTACACGGTCATCGTATGATTCTACTGCAACTTTCGCTCTTTCACCTGGTTCACGAACAATACGTTTAATTGTAATTAGCCCGTCAAATACCTCTGGAACTTCCAATTCGAATAAACGCTCTAAGAATTCAGGTGCCGTTCTCGATAAGATAATTACCGGGCTGCTATTGCGCATATCCACTTTAGCAACAACTGCGCGAACAGCTTCTCCTTTTTTGAAATAATCGGATGGTATTTGTTCTGATTTAGGAAGCAGTAATTCATTTCCTTCGTCGTCCATAACCATGATCTCTTTCTTCCAAACTTGGTAAACCTCGCCTGTTACGATTTCTCCAATTCTCTCCTTGTAAATTTTATACAAGTGATCTTTTTCAAGTTCCATAATGCGTGAAATCAAGTTTTGACGCAAGGATAAGATATTACGACGACCAAAGTCCCCGAATTTAAACTCTTCCGTTACCTCTTCTCCGATTTCAAAATCAGGTTCAATTTTTATTGCATCTGAATAAGCGATCTCTGTATTTTGATCTTCTACTTCTCCATCGTCAACAATTTCTTTATTCAAGAAAATTTGTACATCTCCCTTGTCAATATTTACAATGACATCGATGTGTTCGTCTGTGTTGAATTTTTTCTTTAGCATTGCACGGAAAACATCTTCCAATACATGCTGCATCGTTTGTTTATCGATACTTTTTAACTCTTTAAACTCCGAAAACGATTCAACTAACTCAAGGCTATTCATATTTACCTATTTAAATGAAATAACAATTTTTGTTTCCTTTATCTGATCCATTGGAAGCACTAGTTGCTCCACAATTAATTCCTTCTTTTTTTTACCTTCTGGTTTTTCGTTACGTGTTGTTTCCAAAACCAATTCTTTAGTGTTGGCAGACTTCAGCTCGCCAGTTTTTTTTGTTCCATCTAACATCACGACCTTCACTTCTCGTCCAATATTTTTAGCAAATTGGGCTGGCACTCGAAATGGTTTGTCCAATCCTGCGGAAGAAACATGTAATTCAAAATCTTCTTCTTCTCTATCTAAATTATGCTCAACATTTCGAGAAACAGCCATACAATCACTCACAGAAACATTGCCTTCGTGCTTGTCAATTTCCACATGAATAACATTCGTTGCAGAAATAGTTAAATCAACTACAAAAAGCCCGTTAGCTAACTCTTCTATGCGCTCGTCAATTAATTTAAGTACCGTTTTTTTACTAATCATATTGTATGAAAAGAGGGGACTTTCGTCCCCTCATTTTGCTTGATTTCTCTGAAATATGTTACAAATATAGGGGATTTTTTGAAAAAACAAACATTCTTGATGAAATAAGTTCAAAGCACAGCGCCCAAAATTTTGAAAGTTAATTGTATCCATTACCTATTTCTTCATTTATTCTCTCTCAAATTATTTAAAAATCAAGAAACTTGCTTCGTATGCAGTATTTTCTGAACTTTGATGAAATATAGAACGATGCTCATTCAAATAAAAGACAAAATTGTTTCCACGCAGCTATTCGAGCGAAAATTTGTGTGTGATTTAAATGCTTGTAAAGGTGCTTGTTGCGTTGAGGGAGATGCTGGAGCGCCTTTAACATTTGAAGAAATAGATTTATTAGAAGATAATTTGGAGCACATTCTTCCATTTATGCGAGAAGAAGGCATAGCAGCAGTTGAAAAATCCGGTGTTTTTTATATGGATATTGAAAACGAACCTGTTACGACTTTGATTAAGGAAAAAGAATGCGCATTTGTTTATTTTGACGAAGCTGGAATTTCTAAATGTGCTGTGGAATCTGCTTTTAACGCTGGTAAAACAAATTTTCAAAAGCCTCTATCCTGTCATTTATATCCAATTCGAATCAAGGAAGTAAATTCTTTAGAAACCCTAACGTATGCCGTTTGGCCAATTTGTGAGCCTGCTTGCAGTTGTGGAGAATCCTTGGATGTTCCGGTTTTTCGATTTCTAAAAGCGCCAATTATACGGGCCTATGGAGAAGACTTCTATGGGGAAATGGCAGTTATTGCAGATGCATTAAAAAACAGAAAAGCATAGTGCTTATAACTAAAAATCCCCGCTATTCGCAGGGATTTTTTATGATTATTATTTTTATTTGCTTTTATCGGGACTTAGCTCCCACACATTTCGCATTCATCTGGATTATCTAATGAACATGCAATTGCCGCTTGTTGCTCCTCGATTAATTGAGCAGATGGTTCTTCCTCAACTGCTTTATCAACCGTGAATTTAATTGCATCTGTAGCTGCTTTCGTTCGGAGGTAATACATCCCGGTTTTTAACCCCTTTTCCCATCCGTAGAAGTGCATAGAGGTTAATTTTCCAAAGTTTGCATTTTCCATGAAGATATTCAACGATTGCGATTGACAAATATATGCTCCACGGTCAGCTGCTTGATCAATAATTGCTTTTTGAGAAATTTCCCAAGCCGTTTTGTAAAGCTCTTTTAAGTGTTGTGGAATTTCAGT
>CANJSS010000146.1 GCA_947476955.1 Flavobacteriales bacterium | reverse complement strand
GCTGACAAGGTGCTAAAAGTAGCGCCTGGTTGCCATGTCGAACCATTATCCTTTGAATATTCATAAGTACCCGCACCACCAGCTGAAGCTGAAACTGCTATCGATCCATTTGTATTACCATAACATACTGTAACATTCGTAGGAGTAACCGTACCACTCAAAATAACCGGCTCAGTAATCGTTACGCTCGTCGTGGTTGTGCAATTATTTGCATCCTTAATTGTAATGGTATATGCGCCTGCAGCTAAACCCGAAAAAGTTGCTAGCGACTGAAAGTTTGTTCCATCAATAGAATACGTATAAGAGGGTGTTCCGCCTGTCCCAGAAACTGTCACTGATCCAGCACTTGCTCCAAAACAAACATTATTTGTTGAGGAAGCTACACTTACCCCTAGGGCGCTTGCTGGTTGGCTTACGGTTATTGAACTTGAAGTGAAAATACAGTTATTTGCGTCTTTTACCGTAATGGTGTATGCGCCCGCTGCTAAGCCAGAAAAAGTTGTTCCAGACTGAAAGGTTGTTCCATCTTTGGAATAGGTATATGCCCCAGTTCCGCCTGATGCAGAAACAGAGATAGAGCCATTGGATAGTCCGTAACAAGCGGCAACAGGAGTTGAAGTAGCTGAAATAGCTGTTGGTTCAGAGATTGTGATGTTTCCACTTCCAGACGCTACACAAGACGAAACCCCGTCAAAAACTAGCACGGAGTATATTCCTGCAGGTAACCCTGTAACTTCAAATGAAAACTGTCCTCCTCCTAGATTGGCGGTTGGTGTAGAGCTTGAATATATAGTACTCGTTGTAGTGTTTGTTAATTGCAATGTCCTAGGAGCAGTTCCGCCTTGAATTATTCCTATAACAGATGCCGTTGATTGCCCATTACACAAAATAGATGCATTTTGTGCTGCACTAACTAGTGAAATGGATACTGCACTTGATACAGTAAGCGACGAGGAAACAACGCTGCATGAATTCACTATATCTGTTACTGTAACAATATAGGTACCTGCACTTAAGTTAGTCGGCGCGGAACTTGGGGAAGCGGCATAAGAAACACCATCCTTCGTCCAAGAATATGTAAATGTTCCAGATCCACCAGAAACAACAACTGTTGCAGAACCTGTTGCAGTTGCTCCACAAGGTCTATCCCCTAAAGTCAAAGTTGCTGAAGTTGGACATTGCGCTTGAACTTGAACACTGCCAACCAAAAGTGAAAGAGCCACAAAAGCATAATTGAAAATCCAGCGATTCATACTAAACGATTTTTTTGATTTAATAGTTCCCATGTCAATAGATGAGTTTTTGAAAATTGATTGTGTGTTGGAAGCATATATTACTTCCTTATTTTTTAGAAAATTTCGCATAATCTTATTTGCAGAATGAGAGGCTTGTTTATGCCCTAATGAAATTGAACCAGAACGATTAACAGACAACCGTCTTTTAATAGAAACTAATAAATTACCTAATGTATATTTGTCTAATGTACTTTTTTTCATAATTTGTAGTATTCTGTTCAAAAGTTAATTTGCTGTAATCTCCATTTCTTAAAAACAATAAAATTAGAAATGCTGTTCATAATTTTATAAAAAACAATATAATAGCGCTGCTGCCTCTTCCTAGTTGGAGAGTAGCTATTGTAAATTAAGTAATTAGTAATCAATACGTTATATTATTTTTTTAATTAATGAACGAGAAAACCCAATTCAATTATTTACAAATATATAAACAAAATTTGAAGTTATCAACATGTCCTACAATAAATTCAACACTAATTTGTTCAAAAGAAGGGTCTAATCAACTGAAAAAATCGCAATGCGAAAATGTAATCTTTTTCAATTAGTAAATCATTATTTACTTTGAAAGAAGGAAAATAGAATGTAATAGAACCTGTTTTTGTATTATTGCATAAAAATTACCAAAATGCAAAAAATTCGTTTGTATGCGTATATAACTTTAGCGATGCTTCTTATTGGTTGCACCAAAGAAGTGGAGATTGATATCGCTGGATTCGAAGAGCAATTAGTAGTGGAAGGCAGAATAGAAACAAATGGTTTTCCTATTGTCTTACTTTCTCGTTCACAGAATGTGTATGCCGCCACGAATATTGGTAGTTATTTGCAATCTTTTATTTCAGATGCGACGATATCTGTAAACAATGGACAACAGAAAATTGAACTGGAACTTTTCTCTATTACTGAATTGCCGCTTCCCTCACAAAAAACAGTGGCTGAAATGTTGGAGCTGGAGTTATATGAAGTTGTTTTTTTACCCATATTAGTGTATTCAACTTCCAACACTTTAATAAAAGGAGAGAAAGGCAAAACCTATGCATTGGACATTAATTACAAAGGGAAAAGTTATAATGGTTCAACATCGCTCCTAAATCCTGTTCCTTTGGATACTATTTATTGGATGCCAAATTCTGAAAACACAGAATATGGACTTTCCGTTGGGCGTTTGTCGGATCCCAAGTATGAATACAATGCCTACAAGTGGGAAGCGAAACGAATCAACATTCAAAGTAACGGAGAAGAATTAGACACCCTTTTTCGTAAGGGAGGAAGCGCCTATTTTGATGACAAATTTTTTAATGGAATTACATTGGAATTTGAAGCTTCTAATCGACAGCGTAGAAAAGACCCAACGCACTTGCTGGAATATAAAAGGTATTACCGACTTGGGGATTCTGTGGTGGTAAAGTTTTCTCGCATCGATGAAAAAAGTTTTGACTTTTATAATAAGATGGATGCGCAACTAAATTCCGCAGGAAATCCGTTTGCAACTCCGGTAAATATTCCTTCTAATATTTCCGGTGGCGCACTTGGGATTTGGTGCGGTGTTTCTCCTTGGTACGATACGCTTTATTGTATACCTTAATATATAGGTATTAATTTTCAATTTCATCCATTGCCAAAACCCCAAAGGAATCGTTGCTCCACGCTTTTTTTATTTGGCCTTCTCGTATAGCTAAAAAAGTTGGGAATCCTCCCTCGCTTATTTCTAAAAACCGTTTCATGTCTTTGGCTTTTGCAACAGTAATAGAAGGTAATGCAATTTTACGGTAATGCTTTAGGTCTTTATCGTCTGACGTAAGAACAAGAAAACGAATTTTTAAATCCGGATTTCTCACTTTCAGTTTGTTCAATTTTTCAATCGATTCCAAACAATAGTTGCATCCTGGAATTGCAATGACAACAAATTCATCTTTTTTTAATTCTGACAGATTGGTCGTTTGTGGTTTATAGGAACTATTGGAAAAATCCCCTTCGTAAATTGGTTGATAAACAAAATAGGCTGCGAAGAAAATCATAGAAACAGGAATTCCAACTAAAAGTTTGAACCTTTTGTTTTTTTTTCGGAAAAGTAATAAGGAAAGTACTACCCCTATTAGCAAGACCAGGCTGTATGGTAATACTTTTGCTATTGTCCAAGACAAGCCAATATCTAAAAATAGATTTTCTAAATTATTCATATATAAAAAAAGGAAGCCAAAGCTTCCTTCTCCAATTTTATATTCGTATTAGATCGAACATTTAACACCTGCATCCGCAATTTTATAAGTTGTTTCGGCGGAAGAACAAGAAGATTCAGCATCTTTCTTTTTTGCTTTCGTAATAGCAATATTCATAGTTGCCCCATCCGAGAATTTACATGCGCATGTGTAATCTTTTTTACAAGAAGCTAAAGCAAATACAGCCAAAGCACCTACAACAAGAACTTTTTTCATAATCATTTAATAATTAATTATCTCCCCTACTCGTTTGGCTTTTCAGTTACGCCCTGTTTTTCTCAAAGTTGTCAGCTCAACTTTTTAAGTATTCAAAATTAATTTTTTTTTAAAACCTTACAAATAAATTATCGCAAAACATTTACATGACCGAAAAACTTTTTTCGCTCATCACTTTCAGTTGTTTTAAACTCAATTTTCCAAGAATATGTTCCGTCTTGCACACTTTCAATTTCAGCACCAGAACCATATGTTCCATCCCATCCAATTTTTACATCATGTGATTCAAAAACAACTTCACCCCAGCGGTTATAAATGATTAATGTGAAATCATAAGGATCATATCCTGAAGTGAAAATTGGCAGAAATGTCGGATTGGAATAATTGCCATCTGGTGTAAATGTATTTGGGATATAATATATTAGCTCCTCATAAATAGTTACAATAGAATATGCAGTATCTATGCATCCGTCAGATGAAATTGCAATCAACATCGTAGCGAAATCTCCTAAATCATCGGTAGAAAACGTATGTGTAGGGTCTTCTGTAAATACAGATGCTGTGCTATCACCAAAATTCCAAATATAACTTGATGCTCCTGTGGATGTGTTGCTAAAATAAACTGTTGAATTTAATTCTGAAATCGCAGCTGTCGACTGAATAAAAGATGCTAATGGCAATGCATCTGTGCAAATTAAATCAATTGCTGAATAGCTACTGACGCATCCATTAAATGCCGTAGTTGTCAAAGTCACATCGAAACAAGACGCTTGATCAAAAGTTGCTGAAACTGACCCAGGTCCGGTAACTTGAGTTCCATTACCAAACTCCCAAGTGCAACTAGCAATATTAGGAGATGTATTTGTGAATTCTACTGTCAATGGTACACAGCCAGATGTAATATTCTGATTAAATGTTGGAGTTGTTGCCTCGCTGACAACTACAGAAATAGCATCCGTATTTATGCATCCAAACGCACTCGTTCCAGTTACCGTATAGGAATACGTTCCTGTTATCGCAATAAATGGAATTCCATTAACAATAGAATTCGACCAAGCATACGAACTTGCACCCGTTGCGTTTAAAATAATGTTTTGGCCAGCACAAATAGAAATATCTGTTCCAGCATTAACGTTAGGAATTGGATTGATGGTCACAACAACTTGATCTGAATTAGTGCATCCAAGTGCCGAATTACTTGTTAATGTATAAGTGGCAGTTGCTGTTGGAATAAATGGCGTTCCACTGACAACATTATTACTCCATGTCATCAATCCAGTGCCGCTGCCCATTAATATTACTTCAGCTCCTGCGCAAACTGCACTATCTGTTCCTGCATCAACTAATGGCAATGGATTAACTAGAATTTCTACTTGGTCACTCACAAATGGACATGGTCCAGAAGGATCGTCTGTTGTAAGTGTGAGGGTAATGGTGCCGCTAGTAAGTGTTGGAGTGTAAACCGCCGACATAGAAGTCGAAGTCGAAAAACTACCCGAGGAAGCACTCCACGTTCCAACTGCTGCTGAACCACCAATTGTTCCTGCTAAGGTAACTGTGCCACCAGCGCATATCGTTTGGTCAATTCCTGCATTTACTGTAGCAATAGGATTTACAGTTATCACAACTTGGT
>CANJSS010000145.1 GCA_947476955.1 Flavobacteriales bacterium | reverse complement strand
GATGGTTCCTATAAAATGGACAAAGATGCATTGCACATTTGGCCGCGCGGTCGATTTATGATTATTGCATTGGCAAATGAAGATGGGTCATTTACATGTACTCTTTTTATGCCGCATACAGGAGGCGATTATTCTTTTGATAAACTTACGAGCAAAGATGAGGTTCACGAATTTTTTCAAACGGTTTTCCCAGATTTTTATGATATGATGCCAAATATCGCAGACGCGTGGGAAGATCACCCATTGTCTTCTTTGGTAATTATCCGATGTTATCCTTGGGCAAGTGGAAAAACTGCTTTGATGGGAGATGCAGCGCACGCAACAGTTCCGTTTTATGGACAAGGAATGAATGCAGGATTTGAAGATTGTACCGTACTTTGGGAATTAATGCAAAAACATGGCGACAATTGGCCGGCGATTTTTGAGGAATACAATATTGAACGCAAGCCAGATGGGGATGCTCTGCAAGATCTTTCCTTGGATAATTATTTTGTAATGCGCGATTTTGTAGCGGATCCAGCATTTTTATTGCGTAAGAAAATTGAAGCTAAATTTAGCGAGTTACATCCGGAGAAATGGTTGCCGCTATACTCTCAAGTTACGTTTAGCACTATTCGCTATAGCGTTGCATACAAACAAGGACAGGTGCAAAGTAAAATAATGGATGAAATTATGGAAATACCAAATATCGAAGAAAGATGGGATTCCAAGGAAGTAATGGAAAGTATACTGGCGCTTTGCGAGTAAGTTTTTTTACGTATATTGAGGTCATGAAAAGAATTTTAACACTCCTATTTTTAGTTGGAATAAGCACCATTTTTGCACAGCGCGATTTAACCCCAAGTAAGCGCAGAAAAGATGTTTTCGGGAAGTCGGATTACAAGGATTATCGGTTTTATGGTGTGCAGTTTTCTGCCGGAGCAACTTACCAGTTTACCCGATTAACAGCAAATAATCCTATATATTCCGCAGTTGCAAGCGATGGGCGACCGATCGATTACACCATTGATCCAGCCGGAAAAATTGGTGCTTTCGTGGAACTTGGAATGGCACATTTCCCCAAGAAAAGATCTAAAATTTCCCTTGCGCTCAAAACAGTTTTAGTTTCTTACTACGATTGGGGTTTAGGATTTAAATTACTTGGAGGATCCGAACAAACAACAACGAATTATTACACGCCATTTGGAGGCCTTGCAACAACTGTAAAAGGAACAGGAGATTTCTATAATGGTTTTGTGTATGGTCGCTTTTCACTGCACAAGAATATTAATCTTTCCAAAAGGTATTTTATCGATAATGCGTTGGGAATAAACTTCGATTTCCGCGTAAAAAGTGGGGATAAAAATTATACTGGTCAATCTTCTTTTGAAAACCCAACCGTTCCACAACCTTTGCTTGCACAATTGCACTACGGGCTGGGATTTGGAATTAAATTAAGCCGCAGAAGTTTCTTTATTCCGGGCGTTCAAATTCCAATTCTTGGTATGTACGAATGGCGAAAAGGCTGTGCTGCTTTAAATTGGTATAGTTCAAATTATCTGCCGATACAAGCCCAAGTAAAATTTATTTATTTGTTTGAGAAAAAAGTAAAAGGCTGTAATACGCCCGGATCGGAAGAAGATAAGAAACGCAACGACGAATTTTTACAGAATAATTAGGATGAAGAAAATATATCTACTTAACTCTTGTTCTACCTGCCAGCGCATTGTAAAGGAGATTTCACCAGGAAAAGATGTGGAATTGATTAACATCAAGGAAACGAATATCGATGGGGAAACGTTGGATTGGCTGAAAGAAAAAGTTGGCTCTTACGAAGGATTATTCTCCAAAAAAGCAATGAAATACCGGTCAATGGGTTTGCACGAAAGAAAACTTACCGAAGCGGATTATCGCAACTATATGCTGGAAGAATATACTTTTTTAAAACGCCCTTTTTGTATCAACGGTGAAGAGGTATTCATCGGAAACACGAAGCAAGTGGTTGAAGCTGCGGGAAAATCGTTTAACAAATAAGGTTAGCGCTTTTGAAGATCGTTTACGTGTAAATGAATTTGCCGCAGTTAAGTTAAAATAACCTTCTTTTATCATCCAAAAATTGGTTTAAAAAATATCCAGCTTAATTAATTTTTTTCGTTTGAATAAAACCGTTTCAGCACACGTAGCACTTTTTTTGGTCAACACATTATACGGTGCGAGCCATGTTTTAGCGAAAGGTGTAATGCCCACTTTTCTATCGCCCAATGTGTTTATTTTATTTCGTGCTCTCGGCGCCACCATTCTTTTTTGGTTGGTGAAAACCTTTTTTATTCGGGAAAAAATTGCACGGAAAGATTATTGGTTACTTGCTGCTTGTGGTTTATTTGGAGTGGCAATCAATCAATTGTTCTTTTTTCATGGTTTGAATTTATCTTCCTCTATCAATTCCGGAATAATCATGTCTGTTAATCCAATTTTAGTGGTAATTCTTTCGTTTTTTATTTTAAAAGAAAAAATTACCTTGGGAAAATCTGTTGGAATTTTGCTCGGCACACTAGGCGCAATTTTATTGACACTTACCGCAGGAACAGGAAAAGGCGATTCTGTTTTAGGCGATTTTTTTCTCTTCATAAATGCGGCTAGTTATGCGGTTTATTTGGTTATTGCAAAACCACTGATGAAAAAATATTCTCCTTTAACCGTTATCACATACGTATTCACATTTGGCTTAGGATTCATCGTACTTTATCCACCAACCTTGACTGAATTTTTTCAAACAAATTTTGTTGTAATTCCTTTTGCTGTTTGGATGAAAATTCTGTACGTAGTAATTGGTGTTACGTTTTTTACATATTTGCTCACGATGTACGGGTTAAAATACCTCACAGCTTCTGTTTCCAGTGCATATATTTATTTGCAACCGGTTTTAGTGATGATTTTTGCATTCTTACTAAGTGCTTTTGGTATTGCAGAAGATTACACCGGCACAATTACCTTGGAAAAAATTGGCTACATGCTCGTTATTTTTCTTGGTGTGTATACCACATCTGTCAGTTCTTTTGGCACGAAAAGCGCAAAATTGAAAGACAATTAAGTTGATTGAATTCCGCCTTAAGAACACTTTTTCATCCGCTCCACTGCATACCTAAAGGTCGGAAAAAGATCTACAGCGAAGCGAAAAATATTCATAATTCCTAAGGTTTCAAGCGCATTGTATAATTAGCTTGGGACCCGTGTGCTGAAATTCAGAAGAAATTTGGAACTGTTTGAGGAGGCACGACGAGTTTTTCAAATTTCCTGAATAAAGCACTAATGGGTAAGTGAATTATATACAGCGCGAGGGCTCTTTTTCTTACTTTTTTAGCTCTTGAAAAAAGTAAAAGAAAGAAATAAACTTTATATAGATTATACCGCTCCGCTGCAGTTGCGCTGCTGCGGAATCCTTTCTTAATTTTATGTTCGAAAATCATTTTGCAGTTGGCAATCGTGGAGCCAAACAAAGTACTTCTTCCAACAAACCTTTCCTGCACCAATAAAAGAAAATTCTACCTTTACGCCTCTGCATTAAAAAAAATACTTTCTCTCTTTTTTAGCTCTTGAAATAAGTAAAATAGCACCGCAAAGCCGCAAAGAAACGCAAATAAAATTCTACCTCTGCGACCTCTGTGCCTCTGTGGTAAAAAAGTCCTAATTCGTCGGTTTTAAAGCGAATTATACGCAGCGCGAGGGCTCTTTTTTTTCAAAAGGAATGCTTACTCTCTTTATTAGCTCTTGAAAAAAGTAAAAGAAATAGTAAACTTTACGAAAATTGTGTCGCATCACTTGTCCAAAACGCCAAGATATCACTTGAAGGACCTATTTCAAATCCTGGCCAACCATTGCCAACTTTGAAACGTAATTCGTAATATGGATTGGCAGGGTAACTGGTACAAAGTAAATTTCTAGACACATGGCATTTATAACCGGGGTTAGGGTAGTTTGTTCCCATTCCAATACGTCCATATTGGTCAACTTTTAATTGTTCAAAAGTTGAAAGAGTAATTATTGCAAAAATTATAGATAATACTATTGATTTAGTTTTCATGGTTTTTATTTTTTTAGTTTGATTTAATTTCGAATGTTCCTGAACATTGATTGCTCCCGCCTTGGGAGTAGTAGGTTTCTGTGAAGGCTCCTTTTATCAAATATTTTTTACTAAATAATTTATGTGACCATTCGCCTTTTATATAAATTGGTGCATTACCATTTGAAGGGATCTTCCCCTCAATATTTTTTTTGTTCTCTTTATAAAGAGTATCTAAGATTGAAAAAGTTAAATTTCCATTATAATCAGTAGGTCCAATCAGAACATAATCTTTTTCTGATTCTTCTATTTTTAACCAAATAAATTTATCTGGCCACGTGGATAGATTTTGATAATGAAAAACGCCAATATAATTGCCAGTAGGTGGTTTTTCCTTTTTACAAGATAGCACTATCAAGAGTGTGATTATAACAATTAGTATTTTTTTCATAATATTTAATAACAAGGGTTAACATCTATATATAATTCTGAACCAAAAGGAACTGTAAAATCACCGTTGATTAAAATCCCATCGGTTGCTCGTAAAAACTGATTTGTATTAACATGGATTGAATTTACACAACTACCTCCACCAATGACAATTTCCTTTTTTAATCTTATTAAGGCACAAACTGCAAACATTACGGATAAGTATATTGATTTTGTTTTCATGTTTTTAATGTGACTTAATTGTAAAATTTCCGGAAATTGGATAAGCTTGAGGGCCTTGGGATGTGTTAAAACTTCCTTCTATTATATATTGCCCCTTCTTTTTATCAATTTCTCCTTGAATGATAACCGGACCGCCTTGATAGAGAAGAGACATGTTTTGAATAGTACCCGTTACTGAACATTTGTTTCGACTAATATTTGAACCATTTATAACTGCGTAAGATCCTGACACTTCTGTTATCTCGATATGTGGATCCAACAACATTGTGCCTTCTGATGTTATAAACTCTCCATAATAATCTTGCGTTGGCAGATTACTACAAACCTTTTTTTTAGAACAATTAACTAAAAAAAGTAAAATGGATATTTGTATTGAGAATATTACTATTTTTTTCATCGCTCTTAATAACAAGGGTTAACGTTTTGCAGCTACCCGAAGGTGGCGATATTCACCACAAATGTTGATGCGGAGAACCAAACTTTGATTAACCACAAATGTGTCTGCGGAACACTGAACCCCCGCCTTTTGGGTAGGTGCTGTTAGTGGCTGTGCTATTTTTTCTTTATGGATGGTTTCGCTTCTTTTTTAAATTCTAATGCTTTGCTAATCCAAAAGTCCAAGTCCTTTTCGCTGTCAAAACCATCTGGTGAAAT
>CANJSS010000144.1 GCA_947476955.1 Flavobacteriales bacterium | reverse complement strand
TTTATTTCCAGTTCTGCTTTTAAATTGATTTTATAATCGTATTCGCTTCGTTTTCGATCTTTTTGTTCTTTTCTGTTTTGGCTCATCATGATAATTGGTGCTTGAATTGCAGCCAAACAAGAAAGAATAAGATTTAATAAAATAAATGGAAATGGATCGAATGGTCCAGTTGTAAGAATCCAAATATTTAGGATCATCCAAACCAGTATAAACGAGAAAAACGTTATTATAAAAACCCAGCTTCCCCCAAATTCCGCAATTTTATCTGCAAGTCGCTGCTGAAAGGTAAGTTCCGCTTCCATTTCATCCTGAATGTTTTCGGAAAGAATTGCGTTATTTTTAATTGCCGACATTACATCGTTATCAATTATTGCCAACTCACCTTTTTCTTCAGTAATCAAAGAGGTTAAATACAACCTTCGGTATCTATTTAATTCATCATTTGAAATAAAACTCTCCAAGCTAAAATCCTGAAATTTTGAAGTTATTAAATCAAAGATTCCTTCTCGAATATCTTTTCCACGAACTTCTTCGCCATTTGGAATTTCTTTTTTACTGATGTGACTCACTTGCATACTCTATAATTTTTTAATTTACATAAAATTTATTCGGTTACTTTGGAGATGCAGTTTGATTCGTTATAGTTTAATTTATTTCATAGAAGTTACACTTTAATTATTTCTGAAATAAAAGCTATTATTTAATATTCTTCAATAATTTTCTTTCTGCCCAAAAAGTCATAAACGGCACAAGTGATGCAACCAACAAAATAAAAGTTGCTGTGTAAGAATATTTTTTTGTGTAATAATTTAGCATCACCCAAATACAATAAGCAATAAAAAGCACACCATGCACCATTCCTACAATATAATTGGGTTCTTTAATTTCCCACATATATTTTAGCGGCATTGTTAATCCAAAGGAAATATACGAAATTCCTTCTAAAATTGCTAAAAGACGCAATTGTCCAATGAGAGTTTTATAGTTCATTTTATCGGTTTTTAAGGAATCAAAAGTAAGCACTAAAATTACATTTAACTTCTATTTTCTTCTTTTTCCGTTAAAATTCTGCAGGTTGAGAAATACGCAGCATTTCTTTCGAAATAGGATGTTTAAACTCCAATGTTTCCGCATGTAAATGCAAGCGATTCTGAATTTTCCCATACAAATCATCGCCTAAGATTGCTGTATTTAATCCAAGTGGATGGGCTGCATGCACGCGCAATTGATGCGTTCTTCCTGTGATTGGTGAAAACTGAATTCTTGTGGTATTTGCGTTGCGTTCCAAAACTTTCCAGTGGGTAATCGCTCTTTTTCCGTGCTCTTTGCACACCATTTGTTGCGGACGATTATCCAAATCCACGCGCAGGGGCAAATCAATAATCCCTTCGTTTTCTGAAATAATTCCATCCAACAGTGCGATGTATTGTTTTTTCACCGAGCGATTGATAAATTGGCGTTGCAGACTTTTGTGTACTTGTTTTGTTTTTGCAATGAGCATCAATCCCGAAGTCGACATGTCTAATCGGTGCACAACCAAAGGTCCTTTGGCTTCCGGATATTTTAATTTCATTCGATCGTAGACAGAATCTTGGATGTTGATTCCTGGAACAGACAAAAATTCTGAAGGTTTGCTGATTACGGCCAAATATTCGTCTTCAAAAATTGTTTCAAGCTCCTTACCAAGTGCCGGATTTGTTAGCATTGGGTTTTCGTCAATTTCGATTCCAGTAAGCATGTGTCCAAGGATTGGCTCGCATTTTCCGCGGCAAGCAGGGTAGAAGCTTCCATGTTTACGGATTTCTCCGCCTGGCGATTTTCCCCACCAAAATTCGGCAATCGATATTGGTTTCAGTTGGTGTAAAAACGCATACTGCAAAAGTTTCGGAGCGGCGCATTCTCCTGCTCCAGCCGGAGGATTTATGTCGCTCGTATGTTCAAAAATCTGACATAAATCTTTTGTTTCGCCAGCTTGATTCAAAAAAGTATAGTTTTCAAAGATTTGTTGTTGAATTGCTGCGGAGAGCGTTTTCCGTTCTTCTTTTAGTGCATCAATTTGTTGGGTGAAAACAGAAAATATGTTTTCTGCTTCTGCAATTCGATGCTTCCAGTAATTCGCGAGATCTTTGTATATGTAATGTTGCTCCACGCTTTCTTTGCCAAGATTTTCCAACAAGAAAGTATATTCTTCCGAAGACAAAATCGAAATTGCTTCGTTTCGTTTGATTTTGCGCGCTTTTTTTTTCTCTTGAACAATTTCCCGTTGTACACTTAATTTCAGGATCGATTGAGCCTTTTCGTCTTCCAGAAATTGTTTTGCGTGGCAGAAATCTTCTGCATTTTCCAGTTCTTCGACGGAAAAATTAATTTTACTAACAATTGCTTCGCCTTTTCGGAAAAATCCATCTTTTTCAAGGATGTCAAAAACGGGTGGTACAAATTTCGGATGGTGATTTTCTCCAGCTAATTTACCAGAGAAACCTGCGAGATAGCCAATTTCTCCTTGTTTGTTTTCCACGACCAAAACACCAAACATTTTACCAATAATTAAACCTTCTTGGTTTTCATTTAATCCAAAATTATGTTGCCAATCGGTTTGGTTTTCAATATGTTCTTGAAGTTCTGTAGCTGCTAAAATACAAATTGGATCTGGCGTATAATAAAATGGAAAATTGAAACGTTTCGGCAAAATAAATTCCGCAAGGGCTCCTTTGAAAGGGATGAAACAGGATGCTTCGGAATGTTTTTTTTGCTTCATGGAGGATATATTATTTCGGTAAAGTAATTTTCAACGAGATTCAAAAATCGCACTTATGCGCCATTTTTCTTGCGCATTTCCAAAGCATACAGTTCATCCCGGAGGCGCGCTGCTTCGATAAAATCCAAATCTTTCGCTGCTTTTTCCATTTGCTTACGGGTAAATACTATCGTCTTATCTAATTGTTCTGGCGTCATGTATTGTACCACAGGATCTGCAGCAAGCGCCATTTCTTGTTCGTAGGAATAATCGGTTTCCTTTTGCGAAGTATCGCCATCTGCAACTTGCGTGGAATCGAGAATTTTTTGCTTGGATTTATTTAACGCGATTGGAACGGTTCCATGGTCATCGTTGTATCTTGTTTGGAGCGCGCGACGTCTGGCCGTTTCATCAATTGTGCGTTGCATCGAATTGGTCATTTTATCCGCATACATTATCACCATTCCATTGATATTTCGCGCCGCACGACCAGTAGTTTGAACTAATGAACGCTCGTTTCGCAAGAATCCTTCTTTGTCTGCGTCGAGAATCGCCACCAATGAAACTTCCGGTAAATCCAAACCTTCGCGCAGTAAGTTAACACCAATTAATACATGGAAAGTTCCTAAACGCAATTGCCGCAAAATTTCCACGCGTTCAATCGTATCCACTTCACTGTGGATGTAGCGACACAAAATCCCTAATTTATCTAAGTATTTCTGCAATTCTTCTGCCATTCGCTTGGTGAGTGTTGTCACGAGCGTGCGTTCGTCGCGTTCGATGCGCAAATGAATTTCTTCAATTAAATTATCGATTTGGTTGAGACTCGGACGAACGTCGATTATAGGATCCAACAAACCTGTTGGACGAATCACTTGTTCCACAATTACGCCTTCTGATTTTTCAATTTCATAGTCGGCTGGTGTCGCAGAAACGTAAATAATCTGTTGCACGAGCGATTCAAATTCATCGAATTTCAGCGGGCGATTGTCCACTGCTGCCTGCAAACGGAAACCATAATCGATGAGGTTTACTTTTCGCGCTCTGTCGCCACCGTACATCGCACGAATTTGTGGCAAGGTAACATGGCTTTCGTCCACCACCATCAAGAAATTATCTGGAAAATAATCCAATAAACAGAAGGGTCTTTCACCCGGTTTTCGTTGGTCAAAGTAGCGGGAATAATTCTCAATTCCCGAACAATAGCCCAATTCACGAATCATTTCCAAGTCGTAATTTACGCGTTCCTCCAAGCGTTTTGCTTCTTCAATTTTGCCTTCTTTTTTGAAATTG
The DNA here is from genome assembly GCA_947476955.1 of Flavobacteriales bacterium. GTDB lineage: Bacteria > Bacteroidota > Bacteroidia > Flavobacteriales_D > Crocinitomicaceae > M0103. The sequence goes on along the minus strand of CANJSS010000144.1, from coordinate 1,335 downwards.
GCAACTTGAATTACCATATCTTCTCCAATCTGTTCCACGGCAATTTTTGTCGTTTCCGGGCTAGAAACAAAGATATTGGCAGGATAAATATTTATTTCGGTATGCGTTTCCAGCTTGGAATTGGAAATTGGATCAATGGAGGAAATTGCTTCGATCTCATCGCCCCAAAATTCAATTCTAATCGCATAATCCGCATAGGCAAGGTAAATATCTACGGTATCGCCTTTGACACGGAACATGCCGCGTTTGAATTCAATATTTGCGCGAGAATATAAATTTTCAACGAGTTTATAGAGAAATTTATTGCGGGAAATGGTTTGTCCAACCTGCAAACTTATTATACTATTTGCAAATTCATTTGGATTTCCGATACCATAAATACAAGAAACAGAAGCAACAACAATAACATCTTTTCTTCCTGAGAGCAAAGAGGAAGAGGCAGAAAGTCGCAATTTTTCAATCTCATCGTTGATTTGTAAATCCTTCTCGATATACGTTCCTGTAACTGGCATATACGCTTCCGGCTGGTAATAATCGTAGTAGGAAACGAAATATTCTACTGCATTATTTGGGAAAAATTGTTTGAATTCGCTATACAGCTGTGCAGCCAATGTTTTATTGTGTGAAAGCACTAATGTTGGCCGATTCACTTCCTGTATTACATTTGCGATAGTGAAAGTTTTTCCAGAGCCTGTTACACCAAGCAAAGTTTGGTAGGGAATATCAGCACGCAAACCTTCTACTAATTGCCGAATAGCTTCCGGTTGATCGCCGGTAGGTTGAAATTCGGAAACAAGCTGAAAATCCATGGAATTAATTTACTGCAAATTTAGGGATTTATACGTTGAATTCCCATTTTTCGGATTGTAAAACTATCTTTGTATTGATAAATTTGAAAAGATGACAGAACAGTGGAATGATTTAATGCGACTACTTTCGGAAAATCCTTTAAACGCCTTGTTTTTAGTTTTGGGGATTTTGCTTTTGGAAGTGATTTTGTCCTTTGATAATGCTGCAGTTTTGGCTACAATGGTAAAAGATTTACCGGAAGACCAGCAGAAAAAAGCATTACGCTACGGTATTTTAGGTGCGTATTTATTTCGTGGAATCGCATTGATTTTGGTGGAACAAATCTTGGAAATCTGGTGGTTGAAACCTATTGGAGGAGCGTATTTGTTGTACATGGCTTTTAGTCATTTTGCAAAAGGCTCGAAAGAAGAAATTAAAGAAGAAGTAGCAGAAACCAAAAAGAGCAAATTGTACCGTTCCACGATTGGAATTTTTGGTGTGTTTTGGTCAACGGTAATCGCAGTTGAATTCATGGATATAGTTTTT
>CANJSS010000143.1 GCA_947476955.1 Flavobacteriales bacterium | reverse complement strand
TTACAACACAGCCGTATCGTATCAAGAAGATGTTGACAAAGCATGGGGAGATGTAGGCGCAAGTTACCAGAGAAGAGCTGACTTAGTTCCTCAATTAATTGCAACAGTAAAAGGCGCTGCAGCAAATGAAAAGGATATTTTAACAAAAGTAACCAATGCAAGAGCAGGAATTTCCAATGCTAAAAATCCAGAAGATATGGAAATGTTGGGAAAAGAAATCAATACTGCAATCAACTTGGCATTTGAAGCATACCCTCAAATTCGTTCTACAGAAAATTTTGGTGCTTTGCAAGCTCAATTAGAAGGCACGGAAAATAGAATCAACAAAGCAAGAACAGATTACAACGAATCTGTAAAGAAATATAACTCACACATTAGAGGTTTCTTTAATAGTATGTTCTTGAACAAAGACACGTTTGCTAAAAAAGAGGCATTCAAAGCAACAGAAGGTTCCGAAGTTGCTCCAACCGTAAGCTTCGAATAATATTGAAAATACCGAAAGCGATTTGAAAGAGTCGCTTTTTTAATACCATCGCGTTATGGCAAAACAAAAATTCACAGAAGCGCAACAAAAGGCAATTCAAGATGCAATTGCAGCTGCGGAATTAAATACCTCAGGTGAAATTCGGGTGCACATCGCTAGCCACTGTAAAGATGATCCGATGCAACATGCGGTAACTATTTTTGAGAAATTGGAGATGCACCATACGGAGCAACGAAATGGTGTGTTATTTTATGTCGCTATGGCAGATCATAAATTGGCAATTCTGGGAGACAAAGGAATTAACGATGTTGTTTCGCCAGACTTTTGGGATGAAATTCGTAATCTGATGGTAAATCATTTTAAAACTGGAGATTATACCACCGGTTTAGTGGAGGGGATTTCTAAGGCTGGATTTCAATTGAAGGTTTCTTTTCCCTATTTCGATGCGGATAAAAACGAATTAAGCAATGAAATTTCATTTCAGGAAGAAGTAGAATGAAAAATACACATACTTTAGTAAACACCATTTCAGCGCTCAAGATTAGTGCGTTGGCTTTATTTTTTAGTTGTATTTCACTGGTGACTTTTGGTCAGGAGGATATTCCGAGTGCTCCTAACCCGCCGCGATTATATAACAATTTATCCAAAGAGTTCCCAAACCTTCTTTCAGCGCCTGAAGCAGAAGCAATTGAAAAAGAATTGGCTCAGTTTGCGGAAAAAACTTCCAACCAGATTGTGGTGCTTATTGTAGACGATCTCGCAGGTTACGAACCATGGGATTATGCAACTAAAATTGGCGATAAGTGGAAAGTTGGAAATGAAAAGGAAGATAATGGAATCGTTTTATTGATCAAGCCAACTGGCGGAAAAGGCGAACGTAAAACATTTATTGCTACAGGTAGGGGATTAGAAGGCGCAATTCCAGATTATACGTGCAATGAAATTGTTGAGAACGAATTACTCCCAAATTTTAAAAATCAGGATTTTTACACGGGCATCAAAAGTGCTCTAGCGGTTTTAGAATCGCTTTCCATTGGTGAATACAACTCCGACCAATACGCAAAAAAGAATAAAAAGAAGGATGGAATTGTTTCCGTTATAATTGTGCTAATAATTATTGTATTCATTGTGATTTCTATTTCAAAAGGAAAAGGTGGTGGTAACGCATTTACCATTGGTGCAGCAGGTGCATTTTTTGGAAGTGGCATGGGTGGACACCGCGGTGGCGGAAATTCTGGCGGCGGTTTCGGTGGTTTTGGTGGCGGAAGTTTTGGTGGCGGTGGATCTGGTGGAAGTTGGTGATAAAAAGTCAAAAAGAAATGAAATATTTGAGACATACTTTAGATAGATTCCTTTCGCTTAGAACCTATTTATTTATTTGTTTGGTTTCAGGAAGTGTTACACCAGTTTTTTGTCAGGGAGAAAGTTTTCTAGATAAATTTCAAGCAAGTATTCTACAGGATAAAGTTTTACTTTCATGGACCGTGAAATCCGGAAATTCCTGCAATGGAATACGTGTTTTACATACCCTAGATTCTGCAAGCTTTAATGAGATTGGAACGATCGAAGGAATTTGCGGCAGTATTTCAGCTCCTACTAATTATAGTTTTACGCACCTGGATCCAATCGCAAACGCTAAAAATTATTATAAGTTAGACTTTGGAGGAGAAGGATTTTCACAAACTATTGCTGTTCAGTATTTTGATTTTTCGGAAAATGGCTACGTTTTATTACCCAATCCTATTCAATCCGATTCCAAGCTTTATTTCAACAACGAAAGCAATGCAATTACAGCCTTGACTATTTATGCTGATAATGGCACCGTTGTATATTCTGAAAAAGGCACGTTGAATTATTTTACTATTTCAGCTCATTTTATGGAAGTAGGCACCTATTTATTTACCCTTAAAATAGAAGGGAAAATCAGGGGGATTTCGGGTAAATTTAGTGTTACTCATTAGTATCTGATCGGTTTCCAAAAACCATTCCAAGACCTATTCCTCCGCCAAAACTCCAACCAAATCTCGCCGCTTGCCGCGTTTCCATAAAAGCGGTCAATTTAATTTTTTCAGTTAATCCGTAGGTAGATTTTAAACCAAAGGAACAAGCATATTTTAAATAACTTCTTGCCATGTTTCTATCGCGAATAAAATCCAAGCCCAAAATATTGGCATATGGAGAAATATCCCATTTATACGCTGCTGGAAGATGAAAACTCACACCATCTGGTAAAACTAGAAGTAAAATACCAAGCGCTGCGCCAATTCCAGATCTAGTGGTGTCGCCGCCAGAACTCAAAAATGATCCAACAATGAGTATCGGTCCACCAACAATTCCCATTGGCGTATGCACTTGCCGAATATTATCGCTTCGTTCCATCCATTCAAAACTATAATTCAAACCAATATTTGGATGAACAAACCATTCTCCTGCGATAGAAAAATTTGAATAATTTGCATTAGCTACTTTTCCAATGCTGTATTTAGCCAGAAAATGGAATTTATTTTCAGTCAACTGACTAAAAGAAAAAAATGGTAATAGGAGAAGAAGTAGAATATTAACTAATTTCATTGTGGGACTTTTATAAAATTTAAACAATCAAATTACTTTTTTCAATCACAAATACGGCCTTTGTGTTCATCGTTATGAAAATGTGCATCCAATTCTTTCATTTGTTCTAACAATTCGGCAGACGGCGGAACATTTTGCAACGCATTTAAATCTGGCTGTCCGGCATCCACCCATGCGGTATACCAAATTGAACCAACAGCAATGATTGCAGAACGCATGCGTCTTTCAACCATTCCATTCATTCGTTTGTGATATTCTTGCGAGAAATCGTAAGAATAAACGGGAATTGTGGTGTTTCCTCGTTGCTCAAAGCTGTACTTTTTGTCGGATGGAAATTCCAACGTTAGTTCGCGTTCTATCTTAAGTACCGAATCCAATGCCTTGTGCGAACCTTCCACAGCTTCCCAGGAATAATCCAATACGCTTTTTACATAGGTGCCTTTTCCAACGAAATAGTCGTAATCTTCTGCATTTATTTCCACCAAACGACTTTCCCACAAACCATGGATCCCGCGTTGCCCAGTCATTTGTCCGTTGTAATTTTCCGTCGTATGCAATGGAACATGCGCATCGCCAATGTAATGACCAATATCTGCAGAATACTTTAAAATTAAATCCACATTTTTCGTTTCAAACGCTTTCTGTAATTTAAACTTCATGACTTGAATGTGCCACGGAACGATTCCATACGTCTGCAGAGTGTCTTCTGTGAATTTCGCAACTGCATCGTACCAGCGTCTTGGAACAATTTCAAATGGATTTTCACTAGGTTTATAGTAATGATCCAAATCGATGTAATGGCATTGTGCTTCACCTTCCACAGCATATCTGCGTTTGTCGGGATCAACTGCGTGTTCGGTAATGTATTCTATATTTTCTTTATAGAAACCAAACATTTCTGGAGGAAGCGTAAAAACGGCAATTCTATTGATGCGTTTATGGCCAAAAAATCCCCATTTTTTTTCCAAGGTAGAATGTGTTCCAACCGCCAAAATAACTGGCAATGATAGAGCTATAAAAAATTTATAATTTAACCAATTTCCCATCTCTTAGTATTGGAATAACAGCTGTTTGATTTGGTGTTAAACAATACTTGATATCTTCATTCAAATTCAAATTCTTCAATCTTCGTCTGTGTGAACTAGATTTCAAGTAGCCCAAATAATTATCTTTCGCTGAAAGGTACAAATATTTTGCTGCAATGGAAGAATCTTCTACAGAAGTAAAATTACCGGTGTTTATCAGAAATTCAGAAATTGCTCCAGCGCAGATGGTATCTTCGAGGTTGAATTTATCTTGCCATCCGGAACACAGGCATAAAACATTTTTATCTTGTTTGGATAGCCAAAGGGAAAGAGCATCTAAATTCAAAAATGATCCAATTACAACGGTTTCTGCATCTTTTGCAACATCCAATGATTTTGTACCATTTGTAGTTGTCAAAACAACTTCTTTACCGCGGAATTCTTCTTTCATATAGGAAAAAGGGGAATTGCCAAAATCGAAACCGTCTACAATCTGACCTTTTCGTTCTGCGCCAGCCAAATAGCCTTTTTGTTTGTATTCCCAAGCCTCTTCAACGGTTGGCACAGGAATTATTGCTTTTATTCCATTATCAAATGCAGCGCATATTGCAGATGTAGCGCGCAAAACGTCAATCACAACAACAATTTCGTAATCGTCTTTATAGTAAGCATATTCACCAGGTGTGAAACATACTTCAACATTTTTTCTCGTATCCATAATCAGACTACAAATATAGAAATTTATGTGTAATTATTAACGTAAAGTTTGGAACTTAACAGATTGAAAGTAAATTGCTTACTAGCTTAGATTCAATTATTTTCGTCCTCCACGTGCAATATATGCAGCAATCTGTGGATGATTGGAGCAAAAAACACCGCGGTTATACTTAAAAATGCCACACCGCTATACAAAGCATAAAGCGAAGAGAATATTTTTGCACTATCTGATTTCATTTCTACAACAGGGCCCATTCCTGTTAAAATCATAGAAGCCATATGGAAACTATCCAACCAGGAAGTTTTTCCAATATAATGGTAGCCGAAAGTTCCTAGTAGCAAGGAAAACAAGACCAAAGTAAATGCGAAAAGCATATACCTTACGAGTCTAAAAATAAAGTGAGGAAATGGCGTAACTTTTTGTTTTTTACTCTCTAATTTCATTTTTTCTTGGTGTTTTTCATTAGGTCTTCTAAATAGTCTGTTTGCAATTCCTGAATTTCCAAAAGTTTTTTATTGTGGTGCACCAGTAAATGGTCGATTTTCTCACTCAACAACTTTATTTCCAGTTCTGCTTTTAAATTGATTTTATAATCGTATTCGCTTCGTTTTCGATCTTTTTGTTCTTTTCTATTTTGGCTCATCATGATAATTGGTGC
>CANJSS010000142.1 GCA_947476955.1 Flavobacteriales bacterium | reverse complement strand
TGAACCAAATGGTCAGCTTTCCAAAACATCTATATCTATCTGGAATCCACCACAAATGGCTTAATAAACAAATTTAATAGATCAAACTGGTCTGTTTTGTATTATTAAATCATTTTTTTCATGCTAAATAAAATTATACATTGGTCGATCGCCAATAAGTTGATTGTTGCGATTCTGACCTTGGGACTTATCGTTTGGGGATTATTTTCACTAAGTAATCTGCCCATAGATGCTGTCCCGGACATCACTAATAACCAAGTTCAAATTGTAACTTCCGCGCCATCTTCTGGGGCAGAGGATATAGAGCGTTTTGTTACTTTCCCCGTTGAACAAACAATGGCCACAATTCCAGGAATTGAAGAAATTCGATCTTTCAGCAGATTTGGATTAAGTGTTGTAACCGTTGTTTTTGATGAAAGCACAGATATATACTGGGCGAGACAGCAAGTTGCTGAACGTTTATCGGAAGCAAAAAATCAAATTCCAGCAGGCTTTGGTGAGCCTTCAATGGCGCCTTTAAGTACTGGATTGGGTGAAATTTATCAATACATTGTCAAACCAAAAAAAGGTTACGAAAATAAGTTTAATGCATCCGATTTGCGAACCATTCAAGACTGGACAATTCGTCGTCAGTTATTAGGTGTTCAGGGTATTGCTGATATTAGCGGTTTTGGCGGGAAATTAAAACAATATGAAATCGCAATAGATCTCGTACAACTGAAAGGTTTTGGATTAACTGTAAGCGATGTTTTTAGAGCAGTTCAGGAAAATAATCAAAATACTGGCGGAGCGTACATTGAGAGAAATTCCTATACAACCTACATTCGAACAGACGGTTTAATGAAATCGTTGGAAGATATCGAACAAACAATTATTACGCAAACAGATCAAGGAACTCCCGTATTAGTGAAAGATGTTTCCACCGTAGAAATTGGAGCAGCAGTGCGCTATGGCGCATTGACCTATAATACAACTGGTGAAGTGGTTGGCGGAATTGTACTCATGTTAAAAGGTGCAAATTCTTCTAAAGTTATTGAGGATGTTAAAGAACGCATGGAGCAAATCAAGCAAACTTTGCCAAATGGTGTGGAAATTGAAGTGTATTTGGATCGCACAAAATTAGTAAATAGTGCTATTTCTACGGTTTCAAAAAATTTGATTGAAGGGGCATTAATTGTGATTTTCGTCCTAGTTCTATTACTTGGAAATTTCCGCGCAGGTTTGATTGTTGCTTCTGTAATTCCCCTAGCAATGCTATTCGCGATTTCGTTGATGAATGTTTTTGGGGTTTCAGGAAATTTAATGAGCTTGGGTGCACTAGATTTCGGCCTAATAATCGATGGTGCCGTAATTATTGTTGAGTCGACACTTCATTTTCTCTACCACAAAGGAAATCAATCGTTGAACCAGAAAGAAATGGATATTCAAGTGTACAATTCAGCTTCGAAATTTAGCAAGAGTGCCGTTTTTGGACAAATCATCATTCTAGTTGTTTACCTTCCATTACTAGCTTTAGTTGGAATTGAAGGGAAAATGTTTAAACCAATGGCGCAAACGGTTATGTTTGCCGTAATTGGTGCTTTAATTCTTTCGTTGACATATGTTCCAATGATTTCTGCATTGGTTCTCAAAAAGAAAATTATTGTTCGTGAAACATTCAGCGATAAAATTATTAAAATCGTAAAACGTTTTTATGCCCCGGCTTTGAATGCTTTCTTGCGCAAACAGAAAACTGTTATGGCTGGATTACTTGGTTTAATCGTATTAAGTCTTTTCTTGTTCACGCGACTCGGCGCGGAATTTATTCCTTCTTTGGACGAAGGTGATTTTGCTGTTGAAACGCGCATGATTACAGGAACTAGTTTAACCAAAACCATTGAAACAACTTCAAAAGCTTCAGATGTTCTATTGAAGAATTTTCCGGAAGTAAAGGAAGTAGTCGGAAAGATTGGCACTGCTGAAATACCGACGGATCCAATGCCCATGGAAGCATGTGACCTAATGATTATCCTTAAAGACAAAGATGAATGGGTTTCGGCAACTACGAAAGAAGAATTGGCGGAAAAAATGCAAAAAAAACTAGAAGAAAATGTCGCAGGAGTTTCTTTTGGATTCCAACAACCAATTCAAATGCGATTTAATGAGTTGATGACCGGAGCGAAACAAGATGTGGTAGTTAAAATTTACGGCGAAGATCTTGATGAACTTAGTAAATATGCAGAAAAAATCGGTTCTCTTTCCGCAAAGATTAAAGGCGTGCAGGATGTATATGTAGAAGAAGTTACTGGTCTACCACAAATGGTTGTTTCTTTTAATCGAGAAGCACTGGCTAAATATAATATCAGTGTGGATGAAGTAAATACAGCGATCAACATCAGTTTTGCTGGACAAGCAGCGGGGTTGATTTTTGAAGGAGAAAAGCGCTTCGATTTAGTTGTTAAATTGGATTCTACAAATAGAGCATCGCTGGATGATTTAAAATCCATAACGGTAATGTCACCTTCTGGTATCCAAGTTCCTCTTGAGCAACTTGCTAACGTGGATTTTAAAAAAGGTCCAAACCAAATTCAACGCGACGATGCAAAGCGACGAATTCTTGTTGGCTTCAATGTGCGTGGAAGAGATGTAGAAAGTATTGTGATTGAACTTAAAAAACAAATTGAAAATAATGTTCGGTTTGATCCTGGTTACTTCCCAACTTATGGCGGAACCTTTAAAAATTTGGAAAATGCGCGAAATAGATTGGCTATTGCAGTGCCAGTTGCATTGTTTATGATTTTCTTTTTACTTTATTTAACCTTTCAGTCGCTTAAGCAAGCGGTATTGATTTTCTCTGCAATTCCATTAGCTGCACTTGGTGGAATTCTTGCCCTTTGGATGCGCGGAATGCCTTTCTCGATTTCAGCAGGTGTTGGTTTTATTGCTCTTTTTGGTGTCGCAGTGTTAAATGGCATTGTATTAATTTCCGAATTTAATTCACTGAAAAAAGAGGGATACTTCAATACTTTTCGAATTGTTTTAATGGGCACAAGAGCACGTTTGCGTCCAGTTCTCCTAACAGCACTTGTTGCATCTCTAGGTTTTTTACCCATGGCGCTTTCGCATGGAAGTGGTGCTGAGGTACAAAAACCATTGGCGACGGTTGTGATTGGCGGTTTATTCACGGCAACAATCCTAACACTATTTGTATTGCCAATTTTCTATTTATTATCTGAACGAAAAATGAAAAAGAAGAAAATAAAATCTGTAGTTCTATCCTTGGTGCTACTAATGTCATTACCAACTTTTGGACAAATCCCAAAATCGCTGAGCTTGGAGGAATGCCTAAAAATGGCAAAAGAAAACAATCTAGCATACAAATCTTCTGAATTACAAATTCAAAAGGAATTATTGCTAGGAAAAAGTGCAGCAGTAATACCCAAAACGGGAATTGTATTTATGACAGGTCAATATAATTCATACTATAAGAAGGATAATAATATTACGATCAACCAAACAATACCCTTTCCAACAGTTTTTTCAAAAGAGAAGGAACTCGGACAAGTAAGATCCCAACAAGCTACTGTTGTGCATTTTTCAAATTGGAAAGATCTATCCGTTCAAATTCAATCGAGATACGAATCTATTCGCTACTTAAAGGCAAAAGTGGCTGTATTGAAAAATCAGGATTCTTTGATGGCAGCCATCGAAAAACGGGTAGAAGTAAAACTTGGATTGAAGGATGTCACGAAGTTAGAATCTGTTCTAGTAACGTCAAAAAGGAAGGAAATTCAAAATTTAGTTCGCTTCACACTGGACGAATGCACAGCGGAGGAAAATAATTTGCGTTTTCTCCTTGGTATAGATTTTCCGGTAACAACGCTGAATGATCCGTATAGAAATCAAAACTTCTCCATTTTAAGAGATTCATCAAGTATTGTCAATCACCCGAAAATTGCTTTTCATGAAGTGCAACAAAGAGTGATTGAAAAGGAAAAACAAGTTTTACTGGCAAAAACTTTACCGGATATTACGATTGGTTACGTAAATCAAACATTGGTTGGAGTGCATTCGGTGAATGGCCCAGATGTAACCTTTTTACAGTCGGATCGATTCCATGTTGGACAAATAGGACTAGATATTCCATTGTTTTACGGTGCATCTAAACGAAAATCTGCTGTTTTAAATACTGACTTAAAACAAAATGATTTACAATTGGCATCGATCAAAAACGAATTGCTTTCGGGATATGAACAAACGTTGATTCAATACACTAGTTTTCTGAAATCGTTTGAATTGTATGCCTTGCAATTGATGCCGCAAGTTAAAATGATGCACGATCAAGCTGCACTGCTGCTGGAAACTGGCGAGATTTCAACCATAGAGTTTCTTCAAACTAAGCAGAGTACATTAGATATCGAATTAAATTATTTACAATTAATTAAGAATATCAATTCTACTGTTCATCAGTTAAATTGGTTCATTCAAAATGAAAATTAAGACCATGAAAAAGTATTATCTCCTAATTATAGTAAGTTGTGCAATCTTGACAGCCTGTTCAACAAAGGAACCAGTGAAAGAAGTTAAAAAGGCAGCAGGTGTATACCAAGTCATTTTTAATTCGAAACAGATAAAAAGTGCAGCAATTCAGGAAGGATTTGCCACAAGGCAAATGATTGGACTTACAATCTATGCAAATGGAACGATTGAGGTGCCACCGCAAAACAAAACTATTATTGCAGCACAATTTGGCGGGTTTATTAAGTCATTGTCCGTTTTGGATGGAATGGTTGTAAAACGTGGACAAACACTTTTTACCATTGAAGATCCGGAAATCATTCAATTACAGCAAGATTATTTAGAGGTTATTGGCAATATTGAATATTTGGATGCAGAATTGGAGAGACAAAAGATATTGGTAAACCAAGATGCTGGAAGTCTAAAATCTATGCAAATGGCAAAAGCACAGTATTCTGCTGCCGTTGCTAAACGAAGTGGTTTGAGTGCGAAACTCGATATGGCCGGCGTAAATAGAAAACAGCTGAATTCAGGTAATTTACAACGTACAATTTCTGTTTCATCTCCATTTGATGGTGTTGTTACAAAAGTAAATGTAAATGTTGGTTCTTATGCCTTACCAACAGATCACTTATTGGAAATTATTGATCTCAAACATGCGCATGCGGAAGTAATCGTTTTTGAAAAGGATTTGAAACGACTAAAAATTGGTCAGAAAGTGAAATTGAATTTTACCGATGGAAATGAGGAGGCAACAGCAAGTGTTTTTTTAATTGGGCGCGAAATTGGTGCAAACCGAACGGTAAAGGTACATTGCCATTTGGATAAAGAAAACTCAAAGATTCCTCCAGGATCCTATTTTAAAGCAAGTATTTTTACCAATCCAAACGAACTTTTTTGTGTTCCTTCTGAGGCAATTGTTGAAATGAATGGTAAAAATGTTGTATTTTACTGCAAGTATGTCGCAAAAGATAAAAAGATTTTTTATCCAGCAGCAGTCACAATTTTAGCAAACGAAAACCATAACACAGCATTTGAAT
>CANJSS010000141.1 GCA_947476955.1 Flavobacteriales bacterium | reverse complement strand
GTCCGATTGCGAATAAATGCAAGAAGAAAATAGTAAGGAAACAATTACAGAGATTAAATAGTGAAAGCGCATATTTCGTTTTAGTAAAAGATTCAAATTAATTAAAATTCCATAAAAAAGGCTCCGCAAAAATTTGAGAAGCCTTTTTGTTTATGCGGAAAATGAATTACACTTTTAAGCACCAGCCGAAGGTATCTTCTACTTTACCTGCTTTTAAGTCGTCCAAATAGGTTCTAATTTTAATAGAAATAGTATGGGTTTCTACTGGAGGTAATTCTAAAATTTCATCTCTATAACCAATTTTTGCAATTGACGCGATTGTTGCCGCTGTTCCGGCTCCGAACGCTTCTTGCAAACTACCATTTTTAGCAGCGATTACAATTTCTTCCACTGTAACTTTACGCTCTTCAACTGGAATTCCCCAGCTTTTAGCAATTTCAACCACCGAACGTTTTGTAACACCTCGCAAAATTGTATCTGACTCTTCGGATGGGGTCACAAGAATTCCATTTATAACGAAAACAATGTTCATTGTTCCAGATTCTTCAATGTATTTATGTTCTTTTCCATCTGTCCAAACCAATTGATGGAAACCTTTTAGTTGACCTTGTTTCGCTGGAAACAAAGAAGCACCATAATTTCCTGCAGTTTTTGCACGGCCAACCCCTCCAACAGAGGCACGCGTATAAAATTCTTCTATTTTTACTTTTACAGGTTCTGAATAGTAAGCACCTACCGGACATGTAAAAATCATGAATTTGTATGTTTCCGATGGTTTGATTCCAATAAACTCATCCGTAGCAAATAAAAATGGTCGGATATACAAGGAGAAACCCTCTTTATTTGGAATCCAATCTTTGTCTACCTCCACTAACTTTCGCACCAGTTCAATAAACATTTCCTCTGGAATTGTTGGCATGCACATCCTTTCGGATGATTCGATGAATCGTTTAGCATTCATATCCGGACGAAAAATCAAGATGTCTCCATTGTCTGCTTTATTAGCTTTCATTCCTTCAAAAATCGACTGTCCATAATGGATCGCAGAAGTTGCAGGATGAATTGAAATATTTCCAAATGGAAGAATTTCCGGCTGCTGCCAAGCCCCATCGGCATATTCCATTAACAGCATATGATCCGAAAAAACCTTTCCGAATGGTAAATTATTCCAATCTACAGATTCAAGATGTGAATTGGTAGTCCGGGTAATTTTAACTGTAAGCATGTCTTGTAACATATTCTAAATTTCTTGCTGCGAATATAAGTAGAATGATTGAGCATACAAAGTGTATATATATTCATTCCTACAAATTAATTTCTTTATTTTTGACAGTTGAACTGAGGAATGGATAAAAGTCGCGAAATAGTAAAAAAGTATTGGGGTTTTGATCGCTTTCGTCCGATGCAGGAAGAAATCGTAGATACTGTTATTTATGGTCACGATACGCTAGCATTGCTGCCAACAGGCGGCGGGAAATCACTTTGTTTTCAAGTTCCAGGAATTGCAAGGGAAGGAATCACATTGGTTATTTCGCCATTAATAGCATTGATGCAGGATCAAGTTTCAAATTTACAATCTAAAGGTATCCGTGCAAAGTCAATCATAAGCGGAATGAGTCACCGGGAAATTGATATTACCCTTGACAATGCGAGATTTGGCGGTTTGGATTTTTTATATACTTCTCCAGAGCGCATTCAATCCAAGCTATTTTTGGAGCGTTTTAAAGGAATGAATGTAGGACTAATTGTTGTGGACGAGGCGCATTGTATTTCAGAATGGGGACATGATTTCCGCCCTGCTTTCAAAGAAATTTACAAATTGCGCGAAATCCATCCAGATGTTCCAATTATCGCGCTTACAGCAACTGCAACCGATAAAGTAAGAGCAGATATTTTAAAACAATTACAGTTAAAAAGCCCGAAAATATTTGAAGCGTCCTTTGAACGTTCTAATTTAAGCTACGAAACACAAGAGTCTGAAAATAAATTAGTTGCAATAGTAAAGTATTGTAGATCAAACGAAAACTCAAGTGGCATCGTCTATTGTCAAACGCGTAAAAGTGTGAAGGATGTTGCCCGTGTGCTCCATGCAAATACCATTAGTGTTGGTGTTTACCATGGCGGCATGACAAAGGAGGATCGAGAACGCATGCTGAAAGATTGGCTAAACGACAAAATAAAAGTGATGGTTTCCACCAATGCATTTGGAATGGGAATTGACAAGCCAGATGTTCGCTTTGTTCTGCACTATGAATTTCCTCCAACGTTGGAGGCATACTTTCAGGAAGCCGGTCGGGCTGGGCGCGATGGGAAAGAATCCCGCGCAATCGTTTTTTGGGAAAAGCAAGATCTAACGGTTTTACAGGAGCGTATAAAGCAGCAATTTCCCAATATTGAAACAATCAAAACAACCTATCGCGCAGTATGTAATTTTCTGAAAATTGCAATTGGTTCTGGAAAAGACGAATCGTATCCTTTTGAGATTGCTAAATTATGTAGCACTTTTCAACTAAATCCTTCGCAAGTCTACAATTCACTTAAAATACTGGAAATGAACAATGATTTGGTGTTTTCAGAAAGCGTTTTTCATCCTACAAAAGTGAAGTATGCTATTGGAAATAAAGAACTTTACAACTTTCAGATACAGCATTCAAAATTTCTAGGTCTCACAACCCTACTTTCTAGAAGTTATGCAGGAATTTTTGAGCAATATTTTGAAATTCACGAGAAAGAATTTTGCACACGGCTCGCAATAAACGGGATGGAGTTGGAAAACCAATTGAAGCAGCTCGAAAAATACGGTGTGTTAGATATTTCATGGAAAAGTTCACTTCCAACTGTAACGTTAACGCATGAGCGCTTGCCAGATGATTACCTTTCTATTTCTGCGGAAGTGTATGCGTACCGAAAACAAAACGCCGAACAAAAACTTGAAAAAGCGCTCCAATTTATTGAGCAACCAATTTGCAGATCTATTCAATTATTGAACTACTTCGGCCAAGAATCAACTCCATGTGGAAAATGCGATGTGTGCAAAAACAATTCTACAACGCCATATAAAACAAATGAGTTAAAAGAAATTCTACTATTACATTTAATAAACATGCAAACCTTGGAGGATTGTATAGCGAAAACAAATGCCAGTAGCCAACAAACTAAAATTGCTTTGAAGGAATTAATTTTAGAAGAAAAAATTGATGCTTTTGATGGGAAATTCAAAATTAAATAACAATTTATTCGCTTCTAAATAGCTGCTCTGCTTTCCATTACAATCTTTTGAAAGTCCATTTTATACGATCAAACCTATTTCGTTAAAGCAATTTTCAAGTCGTGAATTTCTTTTTGAAGATCCTGAATGGATTTATTGAGATCATTATCATCCAAGCGAACATCTTTCAATTCTGGAGAAATATAATTCACAAATTTCCAGATTTCCAAAATATCATTCGCGTGCACCAAATATGGTTTATAAAAAGTATTGGTTGAACAAAGCTGAAATGACTGACTGGAATCCAATAAGTTATGTACAACTTTAAAAACAATACCTTCTTCTTTTGTAACTACAATACATGGGGTTCCGGAACGAATTGTCATCCAATTCTGGATATATTCCGCTACAACTTGGGATCCTTCTCCAACGGGTGGCATGGAATCTCCTACAATTGGAAAAGAACGGTATTTTTTATTTTTAGATAAAAAAGGTAAATGAAACGTTGGTAAAACTTTTAGGTAATCCGGATCGGCATAACCGGAAGTATAACCCGCACTTGCTTTCATTGAAACCATTTCTATGACTTCTTCATCGTTCTCGTCCACCATTGCAGTTAAAACGCGCAATTTTTGACCTTTAACATCTGCATACAAACCTTGATCCATTCGCACCCATTCGGTTTCCGAAAGCGTTTCAAAATCTTTGCGCACTAAATCATCGATTGGAACTTTATAATAATCACTGAAAGCAATTAATCCATCCAGACTGGGCTGGGCTACTTCGTTTTCATAACCACTATAGGTGGAACGCGTTAAGTTTAATTCCTGTGCAACTTCTTCTTGAGATTTCTTTAATCGCTTCCGTAATAGCTTGAGATTATTTCCAATTTGCATCGTACCCTATTTTACATTTCTTCAAAGATACAATAAATTCTTAATTAATAAGCATATTTTTGACAAATTACTAATCAAAAAAATATTTTATGTGCCTAAATTTTGATTTTCAGTTAAGAAGTCAAAAAAAAATAAACGGTTTACTCTTGCAAAGCGCAATTTAGTTCACCCCATAAATTACTCCTTGAATTGTATTGTTTTCCCAATTCTCTTGGCGTAAACGGCGGTAAATTTTGCACCAAAAAAGATTATTTGAGAGGAATAATATACCCAAGCTAGAATAATGAACAACGATCCTGCAAAACCACCGTTTGCCATAAAGAAAAAATGGAATAGATAATATTGGATCAACAATTGCCCTAGGTAAAGTAAAACTGAAGTAAGCAATGCGCCACCAAAAGCTAATTTCCAGGGTACAAATCCGTTGTGAACGTATTTAAAAACTAAGGAAAAAATAACAACATTACTAAAAATAGCGAAACCATGCTGAACGATTCCAGTAAATATTTCCCCAAAAAACGTACTGTTCTCAAAAATAGAGGAGCTAATTGTTAACACAATTGTTTGCACAAAATAAAGGAGAATAATAAATACCGTTATCACACCAATATAGCCAACAGAAAGGATTCGGAAAAGTAAAGTAGACAATACTTGTTTCCGTTTAGAGGAATATTGGAGTTTGATTCCTAGAAAAGCATTCAAGCTTCCTTTTAAGCAAACCACAAAAGCCGAACTTGCTATTAGGAGGGCAATTATACTTACCAATTCCAAAAAGAAATTTCCTTTATCAAAGTCCAATTCTTTCATGAAATCCATTATTCCTGTGACATCTTGAATGCCAATCTTATTTTGCAGTAAATCGCTTATAATTTGTAGCATCACATCCTGCCCAATAAATCTTCCAATAACAGAAATACTCAAATAAAATAGTGGGATTATAGCGAAAAGCGTATAATATGCTAACGCAGCTCCATGAAATAATCCATCCCGTTGAAAAAATTCAAAGATAGTTTCCTTAATTAAACCTGGGATTTCAGAAAGACTTAGGTGCTTAGTATTTTTTGAGGATGCAGATTGATCGGACATTTTCCATGGAATTAAAACTAAATAATACTATTTTTTCGTTGTTATGTGTTCTAAAGTAATTTTCGTAGAGGGGTCCGGTGAATAAAAAACGCTCAAATTTCACTTCCAGAAAATTCGGGTTTTCATGGTATACATCCGCTAGCTGGTATTCATCTGGACGAAACAAAGTGCGTTTACCATTTAAATTTACTGAATTTATCGCTCCAAACATTTTTGCTTCTTCGATTCGTTTTGGCTTGTAGTAGAAATCATAGGGCTTTCCCTTGCGGGAAATTGTTCCATTTTTCATCGCATAAATGGTGTCGCACAAGCTTAAAACTTCTGAACCGTCGTGGGAAACTAGCACTAAGCTCATGCC
>CANJSS010000140.1 GCA_947476955.1 Flavobacteriales bacterium | reverse complement strand
CTGAATCTGCAAGAATTCATTGATGCGCGATTGAGAAGCTGCAGCGCGCTGGTTAATGGACGTTACCCAGCCAATGCTAGCAAATGGCCAAGTAAGTTTGTTTACGAAAAATATAAAGGCAAGAATTCCGCCTAAAGAAATGGATTTATCATACGTCATAATTCCACCCAAATAAATAGAAAGTAACGTACTTAAACCAATAAGAAAGACAATTGTAGGCATGAAAAAAGCATTTACAATTACCAAACGCATATTTTTTCTTTTATACGTTTCTGCAGAATCATTGAATTTATTGTGTACTTCTTTTTCTCTGCTATAGGCCTTCAAAACGCGAATTCCAGCAAAAGTTTCTTGCACCATGGTAGACATAAATGATTGTTCTGCTTGGACTTCTTTACTCAATTTGTTCATTTTTGAAGAAACCTTGTAAATTAGAAACGACATGATGGGCAATGGAATTAAAACAAATAATGTCAAAGAAGCACTAATATTAACCATTTGGTAAATTACCAAAGCAAACAAAGCAACAAGGTTGATGGTGTACATAATTCCTGGCCCTAGATACATGCGCACTTGACTAACATCTTCCGAAATTCTATTCATTAAATCTCCTGTGGCATTTTTCTTGTAAAAACTATAATCGAGTTGCTGGTACTGATTATAAATCTCATTTTTTAGATCGTATTCGATTAAGCGGGACATTATAATAATCGTTTGTCTGGTCAAAAAGAGAAAAAAACCGCTTCCAAGGGAAAGAAGCATATATATTCCACCGATTTTTAAAGATAAAAACAAAGCGTCATTCAGCCCGTTTACAGATGTTTCAGTCAGTAAACTATCAATAGTAGTTTTCACATAAAGAGGCATTTGTACCCCAAAATAATTGGAAATAACAATGAATAGAATTCCCAATAAAAAACGCCATTTATATTTAATGAAATATTTGTTGAGATAGCTCAGTGACTTCATACGATTAATTTCCTATTTTTGTGCCCAGCTTTGCATGACGTTGCAAAAATAGACATTCAGCTTGAATAAACTTTAAAACACACACCGTTTAAATATGTTTGAGGTAAAAAATATTGAGGATACGAACCTTATTGAAAATCCGGTCATTGCTCAAATGAGTAAATACAACCACGAACAATTATTGTTTTGTAACGATAATGAAACTGGTTTAAAAGCAATTATTGCTGTGCACAACACTGTTTTGGGCCCTGCTTTGGGTGGAACGCGCATGTGGATGTATAACAATGAGCTCGAAGCTTTAACGGATGTTTTGCGTTTGTCTCGCGGAATGACGTATAAAAATTCTATTTCAGGATTGAATTTAGGTGGTGGGAAAGCTGTAATTATTGGCGATGCACGAACAATGAAATCAGAAGCGTTAATGCGCCGATTCGGAAAATTTGTAAACAGCCTAGCTGGTAAGTACATTACAGCAGAAGATGTTGGTATTTCAACTTCCGATATGGTTTATGTAAACATGGAAACAAATCATGTTGTCGGTTTACCCGGGAAAAGTGGTGATCCATCTCCTGTTACTGCGCATGGTGTTTATGTTGGAATGAAAGCCTGCGCTAAAGAGCAATTCGGTTCAGATTCCCTTGCAGGTAAGAAAATCGCAGTACAAGGTGTTGGGCACGTCGGCGAATACCTTGTCAAAGCTTTGGCAGCAGAGAAAGCAGAAATTTTCATTACGGATATTCACGAACCAACATTAAAAAGTGTTGCTCAAAAATACGGCGCTAAAATTGTTGGTTTAGATGAAATCTACGGCATAGATATGGATATTTACGCACCTTGTGCTTTGGGCGCTACACTAAACGAAGCAACACTTTCCCGTTTGAAATGTTCTATTATTGCAGGTGCAGCGAACAACCAATTACAAATTGAAGATATTCATGGCAGACACGTTATGGAAAAAGGAATGATTTATGCGCCCGATTTTGCATTGAACGCTGGTGGCGTAATAAATTGTTATTCCGAAGTGAAAGGTTTGTCTGCTGAATGGGCAATGGCGAAAGCAGAAGAAATATACAATACGATTGGAAATATTGTGAAACGTTCTAGAACAGAGAATATTCCTACATATCAAATTGCTAATAAAATGGCAGAAGAGAGAATTGAAGCGGTAGGAAAAGTAAAATTGCCATTATAAAAGGATGCTAAACAGAAGACATTTACGAATTAAAGTACTACAAGCATTGTACGCTTATTTTCAGTCGAAGGAAGATAACTTTCGTCGAACTGAAAATGAATTAATGCTTGCTATTGAAAGGATTTATGATCTTTACATCTATTTTTTGTTGACTTTTTCGGAAGTGAAAACAATATCAGAAAATAGAATGGAAGAGAAGAAAAAAAAGATTCGTCCTACAGAAGCAGATTTGAATCCTAATCGTAAATTTACCAACAATGAAATTGTACGTATGCTAGAAGAAAGCAGAGAATTACGGACAATATCAGAAGAAAGAAAAGTGAATTGGGTTGGGGATGAACCGCAAGAAATGTTCCGTAAAATTTACCTTCAAATGGAGGAAAGTGAGACCTTTTTTGAATACTTGAATAATGGACAAGAAGGTTTTGAGGAAGATAAGGCATTCGCAGTTGAATTATTCCGAACTGAAATTGCGAATTCCGAATTATTGTACAATTACATTGAAGAAAAAAGTATCCATTGGATGGATGATATTGACTTAGCATGTTCCATGGTTCTAAAAACGATAAAAACCTTTGAAAAAGGAGTGGATATTTGTATATTGCCATTGTATAAAAAAGACGATGATGAACAAGAATTTGTGCGAGAATTGCTGCGTAAAACAATTTCCATGAATAAGGAAAATGAAGCGTTAATAGATGATCTAACAAAAAATTGGGAACTGGATAGAATTGCGAAAATGGATATTATTTTGATGAAAATGGCAATCACAGAATTACAAATATTCAACAATATTCCTACCAAAGTTACACTGAATGAATATATTGAGATTTCAAAATTCTATAGTACCCCGAAGAGTAATGGTTTTATCAATGGTATTTTGGATAAAGCAATTGGGCGTTTGGAGGAAGAAAAGAAAATTCTTAAAATTGGACGTGGATTAATAAAATAACAAAATGAAAAAAATAGTATTTTTTTTACCGGTATTCCTTTTTCTTAGTGCTTGCGAAGGCTCAGATTCCGTTGAAGTAGGAAATAAAACTACAATGCAGGTCGATCCGATATTTGACGCTGGAGTCGTTGTAAAAGGTGAAAAGGTTAAGGCGGAATTTATTGTGCGTAACACAGGGAAATACCCTTTGGTAATCGCAGAAGTTAAACCATCTTGCTCTTGCACAGTTGGTTCGAAACCGGAAGACCCTATAAAACCGGGCGAAGAAGGAATTATAAAAGCTGAAATTGATACGGATCGTACAGCATCCGGAGTTATTTCAAAAACGCTTAGAATTGTTGCAAATACAGAACCGTCTGTAACCGAAGTAGCAATTAAAGCAACAGTTAAATCAAATTAGTAACACTTAAATTTATATAAAAATGCCACAACAAATTATAATGTTAGTATTGATCTTGGTAGTATTTTACTTCTTTATGATCAGACCGCAAATGAAAAAACAGAAAGAATTGAAGAAATTCAGAGAAAACATGAAAGTAGGTGACAAAGTTGTTACAATCGGCGGTATTCATGGAAAAATATTGGAATTAGCAGATTCTACTGTTCTTATTAGTTCAGAAGGAACGAAAATTAGATTGGAAAAAAGTGCTATTGCTTCTTCCACAGAAGATCAATTAATGGCGAAATAATTAAAAGTTAAGCACCATAGAAAAACCGTTCTTACTGAAAGAATGGTTTTTTTTTTGACCTGCATTTTACAATTTATTTGATTAAATTTATACTAAATATTACAGGTGAAAAGGAAAGTAATTGGCTTTCCGCCGTGTAATAAAATAATTAAAGATGTATACACGTCCAAGAAGAAATCGAAAATCAAGCGCTATTCGTGCTATGGTGGAGGAAACAAAAATTGGTTCTGAACATTTGATTTATCCCATTTTTTTAAAAGATGGAACAAATGTGAAAGAGGAAATTTCGTCACTTCCAAATAATTTCAGATGGTCAATCGATCGATTGCTGCCAGAAATAGAGGAATGCATGAAACTGGGTGTAATGACGTACGATCTTTTTCCTGCCGTTGAGGAACGGTTGAAAGACAAAACAGCAACGTATAGTTATGCGGAAGATAATTTCTATTTGCATGCCATTCGGAAATTGAAGGAAACATTTCCGGAGATTGTTTTAATGAGCGATGTTGCGATGGATCCATATTCTTCAGATGGGCACGATGGATTGGTGGAAAACGGAATTATTCTAAACGATGAAACATTGCCGATTCTCTCCAAAATGTCGTTAGCGCAAGCGCAAGCAGGAATCGATATTATCGGACCTTCAGATATGATGGATGGGCGCGTGGGAAGTATTCGCGAGACGTTAGATATCAATGGATTTACAGATGTTTCCATTATGTCTTATTCAGTGAAATATGCAAGTGCATTTTATGGTCCTTTTCGAGATGCGTTGAATTCTGCTCCGAAACATGGCGACAAGAAAACATACCAAATGAATCCGGCTAACAAGCGGGAAGCATTATTGGAAGCGGAATTAGATTTTATGGAAGGTGCAGATATGTTGATGGTGAAACCAGCTTTGTGTTATCTAGATGTAATCCATTTGTTGAAAGAGAATTTTAATATCCCAATAACCGCATACAATGTTAGTGGTGAATGTGCAATGGTTTATGCTGCAGCGGCGAATGGTTGGCTCAATTACGATCTTGCAATAAGTGAAATGCTATTGAGCATGCGAAGAGCTGGCGCAGATGCAATTTTGACCTATTTTGCCAAGGATTTTGCTGCGTTATTGAAAAAATGATTGAGAGAAATTGATTTAGAAATTTTATAAAAAATACGTATAAATTTTTTCACAACAGCGTGAAGAAATTAGACGCATACCAAGCAATATTATACCTTAAGTGAATGGAAGAATTTGATTTATATCCACCAAAGCCATCCTTGAATGAGCCGAAAGTGAAAGGGAGTTTAGCGATGACAATTTTTTCTATTGTTTTGTTTATTCTGACATTTTTGTTCGTTTTTACAGATGAAGTAAATTTCGTTTTTCATTTATTGATTGTACTTCTCGTGCATGAAATGGGACATTTCACTATGATGAAATTGTTTAAATATAAAAACGTTAGGATGCTTTTTATTCCGTTAATGGGCGCATTCGTGCAGGGAAGCAAAGAGGAATATTCACAGAAACAAAGTTTACTAGTTGCCGGGGCGGGACCATTCCCGGGCATTATTATCGGTTCGATATTGTTGTTTTTGGCGAGTTCCTATGAATTTGCTTGGATGGTAGACCTTGGTTTGTTGTTCTTATTATTAAATTGTATCAATTTGGTGCCGTTAGATCCTTTAGATGGTGGCCAGCTTTTTAAACTATTATTAAAAAATAAACAAGAATTTTTCATCCTTGTTTTTTCCTTTTTTT
>CANJSS010000139.1 GCA_947476955.1 Flavobacteriales bacterium | reverse complement strand
TTTTTAATTTTTACCCATTTTTATTTTTGAACTTTTTTCATTTGGAGTCCAGCACCTCAACAACTGACTGCAAATGAGTTTATTGCTATCGTGAAAAAGGAAACAACACCAATGACGTGGAATTAATTTTCTTTAATCAACCATGGGCTCCTGTAAAAGTGTTAAAAGCCCATCTTGCAACTTCTATGGAACGTGAGAAACTCGTAGAACGATCTAAGTCGCAAGAGTGAAATAGTTTGGACGTACACGTTGTACAACAATAAGTGAAAAATTGTATTTTTTGGTTTTTGGATTTGAAAAGAGTTTCCCAAAGTATACAATTCTTCCAAAAAAAAAATAGCACAAAAAAAAAGGAGAACCTTGCGATTCCCCTTTTAATTTCTTGAAAGAAAGGATTAATTAACTTTTCCAGAAAGTTCAGCACCAGCTTTGAAACGTACTACGTTTTTAGCAGCGATTTTGATTTCTTTTCCAGTTTGTGGGTTACGTCCTGTTCTTGCAGCTCTGTTTGAAACGGAGAAAGATCCGAATCCAACTAAAGAGATTCTGTCTCCTGCTTTCAACGCGCTAGCTGTTGCAGCAACAAATCCGTCCAATGCTTTTTTCGCATCTGCTTTTGATAATCCTGCTTCTGATGCAATAGCATCAATCAATTCTGCTTTGTTCATAGTTTGGGTTTTTGAATGTTTGTAATTAATATTCGAAGCAAATATATCGGATTCCTCAAGCTACGCAAGTATTTCATCAAAAAAAAACATGTTTTTGTTGAAAAAAGTAGTTAATTGTTGATAACATGGCCTAAAACGCCCATTTTTACAAAGGATTTCGACGGATTCCTTGATTTAATCGATCTAAATTTAGCCTATTAACCTCCAATCCGAGACGATATTTCCTGCTAGAAAGTCCTTGAAATGCATTTTTCTTTTTCCTTCCATCTGCAATTCAGTAATTCTAAGATAAAAGTCCTTGCATGGAAAATAGAGTCCTTCTTTGTCTTGTAAAATTTCGGTTCTATTATTAACTGGTCGATCCGTTTTCTCCGAATAAAACAACTTAAAGGTTTTTTCTTCTTTTTTTAATTTATTTTCCAAAACACACCAAGCTGCAGGATAGGGGGAAAGACCACGGATAAAATTATGAATTTCAGTAACTGGTTGATTCCAGTTTATTTCGCACGTTTGTTTGAAAAGTTTTGGCGCATTCTTTTCTGCGCCTTCCAAAAGTTCCAATTGATCGATTCCGCTAACCTTTCCTTCCAGTATTTTTTGAACCGTAATCGCACAAACCTTTGCTCCGAGTTCCATTAACCGATCGTGTAACTCACCAACAGTTTCATTTTCACCAATGCTTAGGCTTGACCGGTCAATCACCTTTCCGGTATCGATTTCTTTTTCAATGAAAAACGTGGTGACGCCTGTTTCCGTTTCGCCATTTAAAATTGCCCAGTTTATTGGAGCGGCACCTCGGTAATTCGGTAAAAGTGAAGCGTGCAAGTTGATGGTTCCTCGTGGCGGCATCGACCAAACGATTTCAGGAAGCATTCTAAAGGCTACTACAACAAATAAATCTGCTTGGAGCGCTTGGAGTTGTTCTAGGAATTTCTCGTCCTTTAAATTCGTTGGTTGCAGAACTAGTAGATTTTTTTCTTCTGCATATTTTTTGACAGCACTTTCATTCAATTGTTGTCCGCGTCCTGCAGGTTTGTCAGGAGCTGTAATTACTCCAACAACTGAAAATTCCTTTTGAATCAATTCATCCAGAATGCGAACTGCAAAATCCGGCGTTCCCATGAATACAATTCTAAATTCTTTTTTTGCTGCAGCTACCGCATTCTTTTCCATTAGACTTCTTTTTTCTTCCAGTTGAAATAACGTAAATACAAAATAGATAATAATCCCATACATCCAAAATAAATATATTCCACCGACCATATCCAAAAAAGATCTACTTGAAATACTTTAATCAATAAATACGCAGCGATAATGTAAATACCGACACATATTACCTCAATCGAAAAAGTAACAATCGTATTGCCGCTTCCATTGATAGTTTGGAAGTAAACACTAAACAAGCCGAACATAAATATAGAAGTGGAGATGAAACGCATTATTTCTGCGCTTTTTTCAATGTATTCCTCCTGTGGATTTATAAAACCTACTAATTGTTCTGGATACAGAAACGCACCGTGGAAAAAGAACAATAGGAAAACAATGGTTAGAAACTGGATTCTTCGCTGAATCTGCTTGAGTGAATGTAAATCTCCTTTGCCAATGTATTGCGATATGTACGTTTTGGTTGTACCCGCGAAACCCCAAATTGGAACAAATGCTAAAAAATATATGGAACGGATGTTTTGTGAAACGGTCAATTCAAACGTTCCAATCTGCTCAATCCAAGTGAAAAAAATTGTCCAGGTTGCCAATGCGATGAAACCTTGAAACATCAGTGGACTTCCAATCTTAAATAATTCCTTCATCGAAGGAAAATTGACTGAAAAATGGGAGAAGAGTTTGTATTCTTTCCGTTCTTTTGAGAAAACAAGAAAGGTAGCCAAAAATAGCATGCCTGCGCCATCCGCAATTGTCGAAGCCCAAGCAGCACCTTTTAGTCCCATTTCAGGAAAACCTGCTTCGCCAAATATCAGAACGTAGTCCAATACAACATTTGTTCCTGCAGTAATTAATGCTGCAATTAAGACAACCCAGGTTTTTCCGTTAGCAAGAAAAAAGGCTTGAATCGATATGGTTATCATCGCAAAAAATAAGGCGAAACTTCTAATTTGGATATAATCTCCCTGCAAACTACTCAGTTCCTGATTTCTAGAATAAAAATTTAAAAATTCAGGCATTAAAAATTGTAAAATCGCAAAGAGGAAAAAAGCAATAATAAAATGTGTTAGAATAGAGGTGCCAAAAATCCGACCAATCGCATTGGTGTTTTCTTGCCCAATTCTTCGCGCTATAATTATTTGTGCGCCGTCGCCCATTCCCGCAAGCGCCATGTACATTGTGACATAAATTAAACCGCCATTTCCAACTGCGTCAAATGCCAATGTGCTGTATCTACTGATAAATGAAGCATCCGTTATCAATACAATGGATTGTATGAAACTGGAGACCATTAAAGGAACAGCTACACGCAAAATTGTTTTGTATTTTAAATCGAGCATGGTTTTTATTTGAGATTTGGCTCTTTTGGGTGTGTTTTGTTTTTCAATTACTAATCTACCTGAATTACTAATCCTTTTAAATATTCCCCTTCTGGATGAAATGCATTGATTGGATGATCTGCGGGCTGGTGCAATTGCTCAATGATTCTAACATTTCTTCCCGCTTCAATTGCAGCTGCAATAATGGTATTGGTGAACATCGATTTATCGACAACTTGCGAACAGGAAAATGTAAAAATTAATCCACCAGGTTTTATTTGACGAATTGCATGTGCATTTAAGCGCTTGTAACCTTGAATTGCCTTGTGGCGTTTTTCACGGTGCTTTGCAAAAGCAGGCGGATCTAAAACAATAATGTCGTAATCTTCGGGCAAATCTTTCATGTATTCCATAGCGTCGGCAACAATTGACCCATGCTTTTCCTGAAAATCATTCAAAGTGACATTTTCCTCCGTTAGTTGAATTGCTTTTTTTGAACTATCCAAAGAATGTACGAGTAAAGCGCCATTTTTTATAGCAAGTAAACTAAATCCGCCAGAATAACAAAAGGTATTTAATACTTTTTTTCCTTTGGAATATTTTCCTAAAAGGTTTCTATTTTCGCGTTGGTCAATGAAAAAACCGGTTTTTTGGCCTGTAACCCAATCAATATGCAGTTTGACGCCGTGTTCTATCGCTAAATGAGGCGTTTCACAACTTCCATAGACATATTCGTCCACCACTTCAGCGCGATTTGGTAACGTATCAGAGGATTTGGAATAAATTGCAGTTAATTCCGTTCCAAACGCATTTTTCAAACCTTCTACAATCGCAGGAATGGAAGTAAACATCCCAATACTGTGGCATTGAACAACGGCAACTCCTTGGTAGAAATCTATTATTAATCCGGGAAGGGAATCACCTTCTCCATGCACCAGGCGACAAATGGTATTCGTTTCCGTGAATAGATTCAAGTTTTTTCGCATTTGAACTGCATTCCCTATCGCTTTTATAAAAAAAGCTTCCCCAATTTCTATGTCTTCAAAGGAAAGTACACGCACCGCAATTGTTGCATGTTGAAAATGGCCTCGCGCAAGGAAATTCCCGTTGTGATCCTCCACTGTAACTGTTTCACCATCCTTTAAATCTTCGGTATTGCTATGAATTGCTCCGGAAAAAATCCAAGGATGGCGACGTAAGATGGAATCAACTTTATTTTTGTGAATATGCAGGGTTTTCAATGGTTTTACTATTATCCGTTAATTAAAAGTTCAAAAGTAACAAAAGGATGTGGATTCTCTATTTTGTTTCCTGTTATTACTCTTCGGAAAGTATGTATTTTTGCGTTGATTAGTTTAAAATGACTACAAACAGAAAAATTCTCTTTCCATGAAATGTACAATACACGTTTATTTATTGAATGAAAATTTCTCTCCAGAACATGCTGATGCGCACCACGAAGGACAGGAATCTGAAAATAATTTGAAGTATGAATGGGAAGATGAAATTGCTATTACATCCGATGTTGAGGGCGTTATTCTGCATGAAAATGCACAATTTCCTTTGGTGGGAGAATTACCGGATGGAACTCCATTTCACCATGAGGTGGAAAAAATGTGTTTGTTTGAAATAAAATCTTTAGATGCTCCGACTGCTTATGTTGGTGCTTCGATGAGTATTTTGGAAAGCCACGAATTATCCAACCAAGGAAATGAAATCACGTTGCGCATCTTCCTAAAGGATTATGAACCAATGGCTAATCCAATGCCTGGAGTTTACATTGCTTCGAAAGAATTTCCAAAAGCGTTGGTGTTTTAATGTTACACGTAAACGATATTCAGTTAAAATTTGACAGGGTAATTCTGGAGTCAATTACGATGCACGTTCGTGCAGGTGAAATAATTGGCATCGTCGGGAAAAGTGGAGCCGGAAAAACTTCGCTTTTAAAAATTATTGGTGGTTTGCTGGATTCTACCAGTGGAACGGTTTTTTTAGAAGGCGAAAAAGTGATTGGCCCGAGTATAAAATTGGTTCCGGGTCATCCTGAAATACAATTGGTAAATCAGGATTTTCAGTTGGATATTTACCATACCGTGGAAGAAAATATCCGGGAAAAAATAATGTACTTACCGCAAAAAGAACGAAATAACTTCGTGGATGAATTATTGAATTTGATGGAATTAGATCTCGTTCGAACGCAAAAAGCCGTTACATTATCTGGCGGTGAACAGCAGCGTTTGGCAATTGCACGCGCCTTGGCGTGTGAGCCAAAAGTACTATTATTGGACGAGCCTTTTGTGCATTTAGACAGCCGTTTACGCAGTAAAATAATCAATTATTTACTCCAATTAAAAGCTATTCGCGGCATGAGCTTAGTGCTAGTTTCCCACGACGGCTCAGAAGTTTTAAGCTTGTGCGACACCATTTATGCGATGAAAAATGGAACAATTTCCCGCAAGGGAAAGCCCCATGATTTCTACTACAAGCCAAAACGAATCGAAGAAGCAAAAATGTTTGGAGCGATAAATTCAGTAAATTTAAATG
>CANJSS010000138.1 GCA_947476955.1 Flavobacteriales bacterium | reverse complement strand
CTAAAAAATTAGTTTTATCTCTTTTAATTTCTTGCGGATAACGTCCTAACAAAAAGTTGATGGTGTTCTCAGTTTCCGTAATCCTTTGAAGTACATCAAACTCCATGTGCTGAGAAGACAATACCTCTGCCTGAAACTTTTGTACTGCCAATTCGGTTGCTCTAGCTGCTTCCTTTTGAACTTTTACAATTTCTAGAGCATTCTTCTGCAAATTGATATTTTGTCTTACAATTTCCAATTGGTTATCTAAGGAAACTAATTCATAATACGAATCGGCAACCTCAGCCACAAGATTGGTTACTACAAAGTTTTTACCTTCAATAGTGGATAAATATCTACTAACTGCAGCTTTCTTAGAGTTGCGTAATTTTTTCCAAATATCTACTTCCCAATGGGCATACGCTGCTATAGTGTAATCTTGCAAGGGATCTGGAAATTCTTTTCCAGGCATAATTTCCGTATTTGCATCTCCTGCACCTTGACTGGTATAACGTCCAACTTTCTCTACTCCAGCGCCAGCTCGAACACCAACCATAGGTAACAAAGCCCCTTTTCTTACTCGGATATCATTTTTTGCAATTTCAATTTCTTGCAAAGTAATCAACAGCTCTTGGTTATTTTTAAGAGCGACATCAATTAAATCGGAAAGATTTTTATCCTTATAAAAATTCTTCCAAGGTGTTGCTGCGGTATTGTTGGTATCCTTACTCGTTGCATACGATTCTGGAATTGCAGCACTCGCTTTTGTAGGAGCAATAGCAGGAGTTTTACAACTTACCACCGCCAAGCAAATACTTAGCGGGATAAGAAATTTATAAACTTTTTTATTATTCATGGTAATCGATTTCTTCGGTTAATGGAGTTTCAGCTTCGTTTTTTACAAATTTGGTTCTTTCGGATATTCTACCAAAAACATAATACAATCCAGGGATAAGCAATACCCCAATTACAGTCCCTAAAAGCATTCCGCCAAGGGCTGCAGAACCGATAGTTCTATTTCCGATTTTCCCCGGTCCGTTTGCAAATACTAAGGGAACTAATCCAGCAATAAAGGCGAAGGAGGTCATTAAAATTGGACGGAATCTTACTTTGGCACCTTCCATAGCTGCTTCTAAAACGGTAGATCCTGCTGCATGTTTTTGAACCGCAAATTCTACAATCAGTACGGCATTTTTACCTAGTAAACCAATAAGCATTACAAAAGCAACTTGAGCATAGATATTGTTTTCTAGTCCGCAGATAGCTAGCAACAAATACGACCCGAAAATACCTGCAGGGAGGGATAGAATTACTGCAAATGGCAATATAAAACTTTCATATTGTGCTGCTAAAACCAAATAAACAAACAACAAACAGATTAGGAATATATAGATGGCTTCGTTACCACGGCCTACCTCATCTTTAGAAATACCAGCCCAATCGATACCAAATCCTCTAGGTAGTTTTTTTTCTGCTACTTCTTGAATCGCTTTAATAGACTGACCACTACTGTATCCTTTTCCAGATTGTCCACTTATTTCAGAAGCATTAAACATATTGTGTCTGGTGATTTCTGATAATCCGTATACTTTTTCCATGTGCATGAATGCAGAAAATGGTACCATTTCATCCCGATTATTTTTCACATACAATTTCATGATGTCTTCGGGCAATGCTCTATATTCTGGGGATGTTTGAACAATAACTTTGTACTGTCTATCGTATTTGATAAAACTAATTTCATAGTTACTCCCTACCAAGGTAGAAAGGGTATTCATCGCATTATCAATAGTAACTCCTTTTTGTTGAGCAATGTCATTATCCACTCGCATCATGTACTGTGGAAAACTAGCGCTATAAAAACTAAACACGGATGCTAATTCAGGACGTTTATTCAACTCCTTTACAAAATCAGTATTCACGGTTTCCATTTTCTTGTAATCCCCAGAACCGGCTTTATCTAATAAACGTAGCTCAAAACCACCTGCTGCACCATAACCTGGAACGGCTGGCGGTTGGAAAAATTCCAACGTAGCGCCTGTGATGTCCTTGGATTTTTCTTCCAATTCTTTCATGATTTCGTTTACAGAATGCTCTCTGTCTTCCCAACTTTTAAGGTTGACTAAACAAGTACCCGAGTTGGCTCCTGTTCCTTCGGTTAGGATTTCAAAACCTGCTAAGGCAGAAACCGATTTAACACCGTCGATTTTTTCGGCAATTTTTTGAAGTTTCAATGCTACATCATTGGTTCGTTCTAAGGAAGAACCCGGAGAAGTTTGGATGATTGCATAGAACATTCCTTGATCTTCATTTGGAATAAATCCAGAAGGAACACTATTATTTAAAAAGAAAATACCTGTACAAAAAGCAATAAACATTCCAAAAGTAATTACCCGTTTGTTTACTATTTTTCTTAATACCCCTTGATATCTTCCTGTAAGTTGATTGAATTTATTATTAAATCCGTCTAGGAAATTATTCATTGGGCTTTTCTTTCTAGCAACTCCGTGGTTGTTTTTTAACATCATAGCACAAAGTGCAGGGGTTAAAGTCAATGCTACAATACCAGATAAAATAATACCTGTTGCCATAGTAATAGAGAACTGGCGGTAAAAAATACCCACTGGACCCGACATAAATGCAACCGGAATAAATACTGCGGCCATTAAAAAAGTAATAGCTATAATGGCACCACTAATTTCACCCATTGCTTTTTTAGTAGCTTTGACTGGCGATAAATGGTCTTCTTCCATCTTGGCATGCACCGCCTCGATAACTACGATGGCATCATCGACGACGACTCCAATAGCTAATACTAAAGCAAATAGAGTAACTAAATTTATGGTAATTCCGAAAAATTGCATAAAAGCAAAGGTTCCTATTAAAGATACCGGAACCGCAATTGCCGGAATTAAAGTAGAACGCCAATCGCCAAGAAATAAGAATACCACTAATCCTACAAGGATAAATGCTTCTATAAGGGTGTGCAATACTTTTTCAATAGAAGCGTCCAAAAATTTGGAGGCATCATAACTTATTTCATAATCTACTCCTTTTGGAAAAGATTCTTTTTTGATTTCGGCTAATTTTGCCTTTACATCCTTAATAACCTGACTAGCGTTACTTCCATAGGATTGTTTGATAGTAATAGCAGCCGATGGTTTACCATTCAAACTGGAATAAATATCATACATGGAACTTCCAAACTCAATATTGGCAACATCTTTTAAGCGAAGAATTTCTCCATCAGGGTTTGATTTTAAAATAATATTCCCGTATTGTTCTTGCGTAGTAAAACGCCCAGGATATTTTAATACATACTCAAAGGATTGGGATCTCTTACCAGAACTTTCTCCTGTTTTACCTGGAGAGGCTTCTAAACTTTGCTGACTTAAGGCTTCCATAACTTCGTCAGCAGATATTTTATAAGCCAACATTCTGTCGGGTTTTAACCAAACACGCATGGCATAATCTCGGTTACCTACAATATCTGCATCCCCAACACCATCTACTCTTTTTAGTTCAGAGAGGATATTAATATCGGTAAAATTATATAAGAATTTTTGATCCATAGAAGGATCTTTACTGTATAAGTTAATGTACATTAAGTTGTTAGATTCTTCACGAGTAATCTTAACCCCTTCACGAACTACTAAAGGTGGTAATTTATTTACAACCGAGGCAACTCTGTTTTGAATGTTAATAGATGCTTGGTTTGGATCGGTACCTAAATTAAATACCACCTGAATGGAAGCTTCTCCATCGTTTCCTGCATCGGATGCAATATATTTCATTCCCGGAACCCCATTGATGGCTCTTTCTAATGGAATTACTACGGATTTAATCAACAACTCATTATTAGCACCAGGATAAGCTGCTGTTACATTAACTTTTGGCGGAGAAATAGAGGGCAATTGTGTTACTGGCAAATGCGTCATAGCCAAAACACCAAGTAAAACAATCATCAGCGATATCACTATCGATAAGACTGGTCTTTCTATAAATTTATTAAACATTGATTTATGATTTTAAGGATTACGACTATTCGGCTTTTAATTTCAAATGAGAGAGAACCTCTTCCGGTTTCTGATAATCGTATTTAATTTTATCGTCGTCTTTTACTTTCTGAACTCCTTCTAATAAGATTTTATCGTTGGCATTTATGCCACTTTTTACAACATACAAATCAGGAACTTCGCCAGTGATCGTAATTTCTCTTGATTTTACTACATTGTTTTTATCTACAACAAAAACATATTTTTTATCTTGAATTTCATAAGTAGCTTTTTGAGGAATAATCAAAGCATTTATAACTGGCACTTGCATAACTACCTTACCCGTTTGCCCATTTTTCAATAGTTTATCCGTATTTGGGAAACTTGCTCTAAAAGCAATATTACCCGTTTCGCTGTCAAATTCGCTTTCTATTACTTCCACTTTTCCTTTGTATTTCAAAAGTTGGTTGTTGGCAAGTAGCAAACTGACAGAAGTATTTGCTCTACCATTAACATTGCTTTGGTAGTCTAAATATTCTGGTTCGGAAACATTAAAATAAGCATACATTTTACTGTTATCCGAAAGACTCGTTAGTAGTTCTCCTTCATCAATAAGACTTCCTAATTTTTTAGGGATTCTATCAATAGTTCCTGCAAATGGTGCTCTAATATCGGTAAAAGATAAATGCAATTTTGCCAACGAAACTTCTGCTTGGGCTTGGGCTAATTTAGCTTGTGCCATTGCTTGTTCGCTTTTAGAAACGATATTTTTATCGGCTAGCATTTTGGCATTTTGCAATTCAATTTGAGCCGCTTGTACTTCTGCTTGTGCTTTAAGCAATTCGGCTTCGTAAATTTTAGGCATGATCTTAAATAACAACTGCCCTGCTGCTACATATTGCCCTTCATCAACATAAATATTTTGAAGGTATCCTTTTTCTTGTGCACGTAATTCAATGTTTCTTACCGAACGTATTTGCGAAACGTATTCTTTCGTAAACGTAGTATCCATTACAACAGCATTGGTAACGGTATACTTAACTTCTTCTTCTTTTTCTTCTTTTTTAGTATTGCAACTAGTAAGGCATAAAAAGGCAATAAAGCCTGCTAATAAAACTTTTGTATTCATTGTGTTTGATGATAATTAAACAAATTAAGTATGAAATTAATATTTTCAAAAAGGGATTTTTGAAAATAGAAAACGGCAACAATTTTACAAAATAGGTAAAACTGTCAATTAAAACCGATTGGAATGGTTTATCAAATTCTTAAAACTTGTTGTGTAATGTAAATTGGCGAGGTGGAAATGCCTAAAACAGGAGAAATATTAAATTGAGTACAGTAATAATTTAATAATAATTGACGGAAATTGGAAGCATATAAAGTATTTAATAAACTGTATTTACTGGAAATAAATTTATTAACTACGTTTTCTTTGTAATCTTCACTGTCTATAAATTCTACTTCTGCATCAACATCGGTATCTTCAATGAGAGTAGTGCTTTGGTTGTCCAGAATACGTTCTGAGTGTTTGTCTTTAGTAAATTTTGGAAATGTAGATTTTAATTCATGACTAGCCGAAGTACTTGCATAAAAATACTGCCCTCCGCCTAACAGAAGGAAAAACATGTACATAAAAAATACTAATGTCTTCATTTGGGGGCAAAAGTACTGCTTTTTTAAAAACAAAAAAGTATAAAATTAGTTAAGAAAAGTATAAACTAATGAAAACGATTGTTTAAAATTTTTAATGGGTAAGTAAAAAAGGCCCTAAGAAAAATCTTAGAGCCTTTATGGTTTTGAAAATGAAACGTATTACAAATCGTTCAACATTTTAGAAATTTCATCTAATTTTGGAGTTAGGATAATTTCAATTCTTCTGTT
>CANJSS010000137.1 GCA_947476955.1 Flavobacteriales bacterium | reverse complement strand
TCCATCCTTTGGTTTGCGTTGGCGAATCTTAATTGTCATTTGTGTTTTTTTTGTGTTAATCTGTGTTATGGAAACAAATATAACACACAAATTATCAATAACACACAATATAACACAATTTTTATTTTTGATTTACAAAGACAAAAGGACTTTAAATGCTTTAAATACAATAATTTGTGTTGTTTTTGTTTGATTTACTTTAATATCATTACTTTCCAATACAAAATTTACTAAAAATATTTCCCAATAAATCATCGGTGGAAATGTCTCCCGTAATTGTTCCCAAATCGTACATCGCCTGGCGAATATCCATCGCAACCCAATCGGCGGTGATAGCATTTTCCAGGTCGTATTTTGCCTTTTCCAAAGCCGCGGCTGTTTTGGTAAGCGC
This sequence comes from Flavobacteriales bacterium, assembly GCA_947476955.1. Lineage (GTDB taxonomy): Bacteria > Bacteroidota > Bacteroidia > Flavobacteriales_D > Crocinitomicaceae > M0103. Next base: position 5,620 of record CANJSS010000137.1, on the reverse strand, counting down.
GTCATAATGCCGCACATTGGAAACAATCGTTTCGTTGGACAAATTGAAATCTCCTTGCACCAGTTCCACCAATTGCTGCTTGAGCTCCTCCATGCCTATTCCTTCTTTTGCACTGGTAAAAACCATTGGTATTTCGCAAATTTCAGGCGTTTTTTGAGAAATATCAACTTTATTGGCAACAAGCAGCACTTTTTTGTCTGGATACATTTCGGTGAGTTCGCGCGTCCAGGCCAAAACTTCCTGCATGCTTCCTTCCTGTGAAAGATCTGCCAAACACAAAACAATATGTGCTAAAACGATTTTTTCTTTGGAACGTTGAATACCCATTGCCTCAATTTCTTCCGCGCCTTCGCGAATGCCTGCAGTATCGATCAAACGAAATTGAATTCCATCAATATTCAAAACTTCTTCTATCACGTCGCGTGTCGTTCCAGCGATGTTGCTCACAATTGCTCGTTCTTCGCCTAAAAGCTGGTTGAGCAAGGTGCTTTTTCCAGTATTTGGTGCGCCAACAATGGCAACAGGAACACCGTTTTTGATTGCATTACCCAATTCAAAGGATTTTGCTAAGCGCTGAATGTAGCGCAACACTTCCACTACCAACTTGAGCAGCTCGCCGCGATCGGCAAATTGCACATCTTCTTCTGCAAAATCCAATTCCAACTCCACCAAGGAAGCAAAGTGAATGAGTTTTTCTCGCAACTCCTTTAATTCGGTGGAAAAACCACCACGCAATTGTTTTAAAGCAATATTGTGTGCGCTTTTGGATTGGGAAGAAATAAGATCCGCCACCGCTTCCGCCTGAGAAAGATCCATTCTACCATTTAAAAAAGCACGCATGGTAAATTCTCCAGGTTCCGCCAATCTGCAACCAGATTGCAGTAAAAGCTGGATGATTTGCTGCTGAATATAAGGAGAAGCGTGGCAAGCGATTTCCGCACTTTCTTCGCCAGTGAAACTTCTACCGTGTTCAAAAACAGTAACCAACACCTCATCGATCCATTCGCCTTTGTCATTTTTAATATGTCCAAAATGCGCAGTGTGCGAAGATTTGGTTGTCAAATTCTTGGAAAAATTCTTGGAAAGTAACGCCAAAGAATTCTCACCAGAAATTCGGATGATTGCCAATGCGCCAATGCCATTTGGAGTGGCGAGTGCACATATTGTGTCGTGTGTGTGTGTCATGAACAACAAAGGTAAAACAAGAAAGGGATGAATTTGCATCCAACCCTTTAAAATCATTTATCTATAATACGTTGAAAACTGTTTTCTGCTTTGGGTTTAAAACTTGCATTGCATTTTAAAAGTAAGCACATCGTCTTTTAGATCCGTTGCAAACCTTATTATTCCGGGAGATGTTTCATTGGAAATCCTGTTGTAATAGACCATAAACTTGACCTTTTCATGGATATAATTTTCATGGATTTATTAAATATACCCGACTCCCAATCCGGTATATTTATACCCTATATATTTTTTAGTCGGTTTAGTTAAGTTATCTTTACGTTAATAAATGCGGGAAACAAAAGTCAAGTTCATTTATTCAAATACATTTACAAAAAATTTAAAATTATGGCAGCATCTGGTCTATTAAAATTCTTTTTACCAAAAGACAGAGTGTTTTACACGCTTTTTGAAAGCGCGAGTGCAAATCTTGAAACGCTTGCAAAAAAATTAGTACAAGTTGTGAATGAAGCGGATTATAACAAAAGAGCCGTTATCATTAAAGAAATGGAAGATCTTGAACACCAAAATGATATTTTAACACACAATATCTTTTTAGAGTTGGGAAGAAATTTCATTACGCCGTTTGATAGAGAAGATATCCACAGTTTAGCTTCTGCCTTAGATGATATCGCAGATTACATGTATGCTTCTGCAAAGAAAATGAACTTTTACAAGGTAGATCCAACAACAGATTCCGGAATTCAAAAAACGGCAGATGCAATTTTACTTGCAGTATTAGCGGTAAACGAAGCGGTTGTGGAATTGCGCAATTTGAAAAACACTCAAAAAATTATTGAGTGTGTCATAAAAATCAATAGCATTGAAAATAGTGCGGACGATTTATTTGATTTAAGTATTGAGAAACTATTTGATTCAGACGTTGATGCAAAGGAATTAATTAAAAAACGTGAAATTTACCAAGTGATGGAAATCGTTACAGATAAATGTGAAGATGCTGGAAATGTAATTGAATCCATTGTGGTTAAATACGCTTAATTCACTGTTCTTATTTTAAAATCGTAACGTATGTTTACATTATTAATAGTTGTAATTGTTATTGCATTATTGTTTGACCTTGTAAATGGGTTCCACGATGCTGCAAATTCTATTGCCACAGTCGTTTCTACTAAAGTTCTAACTCCAGTGCAGGCCGTGATTTGGGCGGCTTCTTTTAACATTCTTGCGTTCTGGGTTTTTGACATGAGCGTTGGAAATACGGTTGCAAAAACGGTTGACAATAGCGCGATTGATCTTTGGGTAATTCTTGCCGGTTTACTAGCTGCGACGTTTTGGAATTTATTAACATGGCGATTAGGTATTCCATCTTCATCGTCGCATACGCTGATTGGTGGATTTGCAGGCGCAGCAGTTGCGCATGCTGGATTTGATGTGATTGCGGGTGGTGAAATCTTAAAAGTTATTTTGTTTATTTTCTTGGCTCCTTTAATTGGTGGTTTTATAGCTTTTATTATAGCCCTAGTTACCATCAGTAGGTCATTCTGGAAAAAAATGGCCGTAATTCTAATCCTGAGTTCCATTACAACCTATTTCATGTTATACATGATAGAATTTATGGACATGAAGCCCGTAATGATGTACATCGTTGTTGGAATGTTGGTGGTGTTTATTCTTGTGTATATCTGGTTTGAAATTGCACACGGAAAAAAACCTTCTGCAATGAAAGAATCCAACATGCACAAACGATTACAATTACTTTCCTCCGCAGCTTTTTCTCTAGGACATGGTGGCGCAGACTCGCAGAAAGTAATGGGTATAATTTGTGCAGCCTTAATGGTGTATGCTAATTTCGTTCGCGATGGGAAAACAGATGTTGTGCTTCCGCAATACTTGCAGGTTACAGAGTTGATTCAAATTGAATATGAAACAGCAGACGGGAAAAAGGAAAAATTCAAACCGACTTATGAAAATGGAAAAGCACTTCTTGTCTATACAAATGGCGACAAGATTTATGACCACAAAACAAGTGAGTTGATTTTCAACAACACACAATTCAACGCAGGATATTCGCACGCAGGAGTTTTCAAGGAATACATTAAAGGAGGAGAATTGTTAGCGGAACATAAGGTAAAAGCAAAAGTTCACTCCGACACGATGCCATTCTGGATTGCTTTCGGATGTTACTTTATGATTGGTATTGGAACGCTGATGGGTGGTTGGAAAATCGTTAAAACAATGGGCACCAAGATTACAAAAGTTACTCCTTTGGAAGGTGTTTGCGCCGAAACGGCTGGCGCACTTACGTTATTTACCGTAAGTCAAATGGGAATTCCAGTTTCTACTACGCATACTATTACCGGTTCTATTATCGGAGTTGGTGCAATTAGAAGATTGAGCGCAGTGCGCTGGGGTGTTACCATTAATTTACTATGGGCGTGGATTTTGACCATTCCCGTTAGTGCTTTATTGGCAGCAGGTTTTTACTATTTGATCCACGTTTTGCACTTGGATACAATGCTAAAATAAGCAGAACTCACTATGCATTTTACGTAAAAGGAGGCGAATTGTCTCCTTTTTTTGTTTCAGTTTTCTTGCACGACACGAAACTAACGGCAGAAAATAGCGGGAACTTTCTACTTATGGCGTAGGTTTGCGTTAGGGATTGTAGTGGAAATCCTTTTGTTTTTCGAAAAACAAAAGATTGAAACGAAAAGCCCGACCCGAAGGGAAACGCCAAAAAATAAAAACAGTACTTTTAAGTCCAGACGCCTGTAATTCAAAAGCAAAAGCTGAATTCCCTGCTTTTTTATAATTTTGTAAAAAAAGAACAAACCCTATGAAAGATAATTATCCGCGTCGCTCCTTCCTCGGCAAGCTTACTCTCGGTATTTCATCGCTAGTAGCGCTTCCATTTATTGGTTATTCCCGCAACAATTCAAAAGATTCAAAATCAATGTCAACATCCGCTAAAATTATTAAAATCAAACCGCTTAGTTTTCAATGGGAAACTGCTGATCCGTTTTTGTTTTGTGTGCACCACGAAGATAAATTCCCTAAAGGAAATGCTAAAATGGGGCCTGTTTCTTCTCTAGAAGGGCGTTATCTTGGCCAAGATTTCATTATCAAAGATGGTTTTAGAATGTATCACGGAACCGAGGTTCCTGGTTTTCCCGGTCACCCACACAGGGGTTTTGAAACAATTACCGTTGTGCGCGAAGGATTGGTTGACCATGCCGATTCGACTGGCGCAGCAGGACGCTACGGCGATGGCGATGTGCAATGGATGACCGCTGGAAAAGGCGTTCAGCATTCAGAAATGTTCCCGTTGTTGCAGGAAGACAAAGAAAATCCGATGGAATTATTTCAAATTTGGCTAAATCTTCCTGCGAAAAGTAAAATGGTTGAACCGCATTTTAAAATGATTTGGGAAGAGCAAGTACCGAAGTTTCAAGAAACCGACAGTACAAACAACCTTGTAAATATCGAAGTTCTCGTTGGGAAACTAGGAAAGCATTCCTCCTCTACTCCGCCACCAGACTCTTGGGCGTTTGATCCAAAAAATGAGGTTGCCATTTGGAATGTGCAACTGGATCCAGGAGCGCAATGGACGGTTCCGGAAGCTTCAGAAGGAATAAATCGCACAATTTACTATTACCAAGGGGATGGTTTGGTTGTGGAAGACCAAGAAGTTCCGCATTACCACGCTGTAGAAGTAGACGCTACTCAAACTATTCAGCTCAAAAATGGTGAAAATCTATCCAAAGTTTTGATTTTGCAAGGCCGACCAATCAACGAACCGGTTGTGCAACACGGACCTTTCGTGATGAATACAAAACAAGAAATTCACCAAGCCTTTGAAGATTACCAACGCACGCAGTTTGGCGGTTGGCCATGGCCAAAAATGGATTATGTGCACGATAGAAAATCCGGCCGTTTTGCATTGCACTCCGATGGAACGAAAGAAATAAAGAGTTAAATTTTGGTTTATGCTCTGCTAAATCATTGGAAATTAACGTTTCGACTGAAAAAATCGTAGCATAATTTCGGAACATTCTTTTTCTAATACGCCATTCAAAACAAGTGTTTTTGGATGATACAACTGGTTTTGAAAACGCCCTGCACCGCGCTTTTCGTCTCGCGTTCCAAACACAACTTTATCCAGTTGCGACCAATACAACGCTCCGGCGCACATCACACATGGTTCAACCGTTACATAAAGTGTGCAACCGCTTAAATACTTTCCTCCTAAAAACTCTGAAGCCGCTGTTATTGCCTGCATTTCGGCGTGAGCAGTTACATCGTGTAAATGTTCCGTGAAATTGTGCGTCCGAGCAATAATCTGATTATTTGCCACTACAACCGCGCCAACTGGCACTTCGTCGAGTTCAAATGCTTTATGTGCTTCTTGCAAAGCTTGTTTCATAAAAAATTCATC
>CANJSS010000136.1 GCA_947476955.1 Flavobacteriales bacterium | reverse complement strand
TTGAAATGATTCGTCAATTGCATGACAGATTAAATATACCAACTGACGTACTTATCCAAACTTATTAGGAGGACAATCGCCAACTCATGCTATATGTTATGGCTAGGTTTTTGGCCAATTGTACGTTTCTTTTTTCTTCGAAAGTGTTCATCAAATTATTATTATTTCTCTAAAATCTAGAATTTGATTCGAACTTTTTGCAATAAGAATCACCACTTAAAAAAATACGGAGAGAGGGATTTCTAAAATCGTATCTTTGCATCTGTAATAATAGTTAGAGCGCAAAACTTAAAATATAACAATGACAAATAACGATATCCTCAAAAAACTACGTGTTGCCTTGATGTTACGAGACGACCAAATAGTTGAAATACTGGAATTAGTAGATTTTAGAATTTCAAAATCAGAATTAGGTGCTTTTTTCCGTGCCGAAGACCATGAAAATTATGTAGAATGTGGCGACCAAGTTTTGCGCAATTTCCTAAATGCTTTGGTAATTCATTTACGTGGAACAAAAGAAAATCCAAAAAACCCAACCGCTGTTTTAGCAAAACATAAAGCCCAAATTCCAGTTAAAGAAGGAGCCTCTGAAAGAGCCGAATTTAAACCAAAACCTAAGGACGAAGAAAGAGCAAGAGGCGATCAACCGGGTGGAAAAGCGAGTTCAGCCACAAAAAAAACTTCTAAAAAAGAATTTCCAAAAGGAAATAACAAAATACAAGTGGTAGAAAAAGTGAAATTCAATTTTGGTAAGAATAAAAAATCATAATAGAGACGCATGATTAGAGACGCACTGCAGTGCGTCTCTACAGTTAAAATTACCCATAAAAAAACCTGAACTCGCGTTCAGGTTTTTTTTATAACAGATGCATCGAAATGCATAAAATATAATTAAGAAAGTGCTGCTTTAACTTGGTCAGCTGCTTCTTGAAATTCAACAGCCGATAAAATTGGCATACCTGAATTATCAATTAATTCTTTTGCAATTACTGCATTTGTTCCTTGTAAACGAACAATGATTGGCACTTTAATAGCGTCACCCATGTTTTTGTAAGCATCAACAACTCCTTGAGCAACACGGTCACAACGAACGATTCCTCCAAAAATGTTGATTAAAATAGCTTTTACATTTGGATCTTTCAAAATGATACGGAAAGCTAATTCCACACGTTTTGCATCAGCAGTTCCACCCACGTCTAAGAAATTTGCTGGTTCAAAACCTGCATATTTAATTAAATCCATCGTTGCCATAGCAAGCCCAGCTCCATTTACCATACAACCTACAGTACCGTCAAGATCCACATAGTTTAATCCTGCTTCTTTTGCTTCAACCTCAATTGCGTTTTCCTCACGGACGTCGCGCATTTCAGCTAATTTTGGATGACGGTATAATGCATTATCATCTAAATTTACTTTAGCATCAACTGCAATAATTTTGTTATCCGAAGTTTTTAAAACTGGGTTAATTTCAAACATAGAAGCATCAGAACCAATGTAAGCATTGTATAAAGCTGCTACAAACTGAGTCATTTCTTTGAAAGCATTTCCTGAAAGACCTAAATTAAAAGCAATTCTTCTTGCTTGAAAACCTTGTAATCCAACCGAAGGATCTACTTCCTCAGTAAAAATTAAATGAGGCGTATGTTCCGCAACTTCTTCAATATCCATTCCACCCTCAGTAGAATACATAATCATGTTACGACCTTTACTTCTGTTCAATAAAACAGACATGTAAAATTCAGAAGTTTCCGTTTCACCAGGATAATAAACATCCTCAGCTACTAAAACCTTGTGTACTTTTTTCCCTTCTGCAGAAGTTTGAGGTGTTACTAATTGCATTCCAATAATTTGACCCGCAATTTCCTCTACTTGTTGAAGGTTTTTAGCAAGTTTAACCCCTCCACCTTTTCCACGTCCACCTGCGTGAACTTGTGCTTTTATAACATGCCAACCTGTTCCTGTTTCGGCTGTTAATTGTTTTGCAGCAGCAACCGCTTCTTGTGGATTATTAGCCACATAGCCACGTTGTACTTTTACACCATAACTGGCTAGAATCTCTTTTCCTTGGTATTCGTGTATATCCATTATTAAAGTTTTTGACAAGATCCTGAATTTATTTCAGAAATAAAGTGCTGCAAAAATAACATAATTCATCCTAAAACTAAAATCTTTTAATCATAAAAAAATATAATTTATTAAAAGATTTGTTTAATAAAAAAAACTAGGCTTCTAAAACAAAAAATAGTAAGAACTAATAATTTTAGAATTACTATAACGATTGAGAAAATAGGATTTAAACACTGTTTTTTTGCTTTTTATTATTAATTGATCTCTTTTTAATGAAAAATAATTATGAATTTGATAATTTGAATGTGTAACACTGAATAATTACTATTTATTATACGATTTTCTATTATTACAACAAAAATACCAGAAACACACCTTTAAAAATTCGTTTTGAAAAATGAAATCTTTATTTTTGTAAAAAATTATCAAGAATGAAAGTTAAAGAACAAGGCCTTTATTTACCTGAATTTGAACATGACAATTGCGGTGCAGGATTTATTTGTAATTTGAATGGAATCAAGTCAAATGACATTATCCACAAAGCACTCGATATTTTAATAAAATTAGAGCATCGTGGTGCCGTAAGTTCTGATGGAAGAACTGGAGATGGAGCTGGGATATTATTTGATATACCTCATACTTTTTTTAAGAAGGTTTGTGAATTCGAAATTCCAGAACCAAGAGAATACTCCGTTGGTATGGTTTTCATGCCAAAAAGCGAAAATCAAACTGTTTTTTGTAAGACCACTTTTGAAGATTCCATTCGAAATCAAAACCTACAAATATTAGGTTGGAGAGATGTTCCTGTTGATGTTTCTAATCTAGGAAGAATTGCTGCAGAAAAAGAACCAACTGTTAAACAAGTATTTGTTGGAAAAAACGGATTGGATATTACAGAGCAACAATTAAACGCAAAATTATTTGCAGCTAGAAAAATTGCAGAACATACTATTCGAAATTCAAGAATTTCAGAAAGTCACATGTTTTATTTTTCAAGTTTATCTACTACAACTATAATATATAAAGGACTGTTGATGCCAGAAGACATTAGCAGATACTACACTGATTTATTAGATAGCGACTTGGTTACCAGATTAGCTTTGGTTCACCAACGTTTTTCTACCAATACTTTCCCTTCATGGGAATTGGCGCAACCGTTTAGATACATGTGTCACAATGGAGAAATCAACACACTTCGTGGAAACATTAGCCGCATGCGTGCTCGTGAAGAATTGATGCAAAGTGATGTTTTTGGTGATGATGTTAAAAAAATGTTCCCTATTATATTAGAAGGAAAATCAGATTCTGCTTCAATGGATATGGTTGTCGAATTGTTATTAATGACAGGTCGCTCTTTACCAGAAGCCATGATGATGGTAGTTCCTGAAGCATGGGAAAGACACCAAACTATGTCAGATGATAAAAAAGCATTTTACGAATACAATGCTTGTATCATGGAACCATGGGACGGACCTGCTTCTATTCCGTTTACAGACGGAAACGTAATTGGTGCTTTATTGGATAGAAATGGATTACGCCCTTCTCGTTATACTTTAACAAAAAGCGGTTTTGTAATCATGTCTTCAGAAATTGGAGTTCTTGATATTAAACCCGAAGATGTTATTCAACATGGTCGATTAGAACCAGGGAAAATGTTCCTTGTGGATATGAATGAAGGACGTATTATTGAAGATGATGAAATAAAAAATTCAATTGTTACCAAACGTCCCTACAAAAAATGGTTGGATGAGAATTTGTTACACTTATCTCAAATTCCTTATACTGATAATGTTATTGCAACAGAAACTGTTGATTTTGAAGCACGTCAACGTTTATTTGGTTATACAATTGAAGATTTAAAAACGATAATAAACCCAATGGGGTCTGCTGGAGCGGAAGCAATTAGCTCTATGGGTAACGATACTCCTCTTGCAGTTCTATCGGATCAACCACAGCTTTTATACAATTACTTTAAACAATTATTTGCTCAGGTTACCAATCCACCTTTGGATGGTATTCGTGAGGAAATAATCACTGATATTAGTTTAGCTGTTGGTGGTGACCATAATATATTTGATATTGTTCCAGATCATTGTAAAAAATTAAAAATCCAAAATCCAGTTATTTCTAACGAAGATTTAGATAAAATAAGCAAAATAGACCATCCTGATTTCAAATCAGTAACTATTTCTACTTTATATGAGATAGAAAAAGGAGTAAATGGTTTAGAAAGAGCATTAGAAAAATGTGTTCAAGCTACTTTCAAAGCAGTTTCTGAAGGATGTAATATTGTTATACTTTCTGACAGAGGCGTAAGCGAAAAAATGGCTCCGATTCCAATGTTATTAGCTTGTTCTTATATTCATCACTCTTTAAATATTCTAAAAGTTCGTTCGAAATTTGGAATTATTATTGAATCTGCTGAACCACGTGAACCACATCATTTTGCATTATTATTTGGTTATGGTGCAAGTGCCATAAATCCTTATATGGTAAATGAAATTATTCGCGACCAAGTAAATAAAGGTTTTATTACTAATGTAAATGCTGATTATGCTATAAAAAATTATAACAAAGCAATTGCAAAAGGGATTCTTAAAATCATGAACAAAATTGGAATCTCTACTTTACATTCGTATAGAGCGGCTCAAATTTTTGAAATACTAGGATTAAACAAAACATTAACTTCTAAATATTTCCCTTATACACCATCCAGAATCGAAGGAATTGGTTTAATGGAAGTAGAAAAAGAAGTTAAAAAAAGATACCAAAAAGCGTTCCCAAATTCAAAAGTAGCCAGTTTGTTACCATTAGAAATTGGAGGTCTTTACAGATGGAGACGAAGTGGTGAAAAACACATGTTTAACCCAACGACGATTTCAAAATTGCAACAAGCCGTTCGATTAAACAGTCCTGAAAGTTATAAAGAGTATTCCGATATGGTGAATAACCAAAGTGAAAACTTAATGACTATTAGAGGTTTATTCGAATTTAATAATCTGGATCCAATTTCTATTGACGAAGTAGAACCTTGGACTGAGATTGTGAAAAAATTCAAAACTGGAGCGATGTCTTATGGCTCGATTAGTTTAGAAGCCCACGAAAATTTGGCTATTGCCATGAACAGAATTGGAGGAAAAAGTAATTCTGGAGAAGGTGGAGAAGATCCAAAACGTTTTCAAAAAGACCTTAATGGTGATTCTAGAAATAGTGCCATCAAACAAGTTGCTTCTGGACGATTTGGTGTATCCATCAATTATTTGACTAACGCCAAAGAGATACAAATAAAAATGGCTCAAGGTGCAAAACCTGGAGAAGGGGGTCAATTACCAGGAGAAAAAGTAGTGCCTTGGATTGCTGAAGTTAGAAATTCAACGCCTTATGTTGGATTGATTTCGCCACCACCACACCACGATATTTATTCGATTGAGGATTTATCACAATTGATATTTGATTTAAAAAATGCCAATCGTGAAGCTCGTATCAATGTGAAATTGGTTTCTGAAGTTGGAGTTGGAACAATTGCAGCAGGTGTAGCAAAAGCAAAAGCCGATGTAATATTGATTTCAGGATATGATGGAGGAACTGGTGCAGCACCACTAACTTCATTACAACATACAGGTATTCCTTGGGAACTTGGATTAGCTGAAGCACAACAAACCTTAATATTAAATGATTTAAGAAGCCGTGTGGTATTAGAATGTGATGGTCAATTAAAAACAGGTCGTGATGTTGCTATCGCAGCATTACTTGGAGCAGAAGAATTTGGTTTTGCTACAGCACCTTTAGTTGCATCAGGTTGTATAATGATGAGAGCTTGTCACTTGAATACTTGCCCAGTAGGTATTGCTACACAAGATCCTGAATTAAGAAAAAATTTCAAAGGAACGCCAGAACACGTTATTAACTTTATGTATTTTATTGCTGAAGAGTTGAGACAAATTATGGCGCAACTAGGATTTAGAACACTGAAAGAAATGGTGGGACAATCTCAAAAATTGAATGTCAACAAAGCCATCAAACACTATAAAGCAAGTGGATTAGATTTATCAACCA
>CANJSS010000135.1 GCA_947476955.1 Flavobacteriales bacterium | reverse complement strand
CGGAGCCGGTTAATGTAAATACAAATCGCGTACTGGTGCTGAACGGATTCGGATAATTTACCATTTGTGTTATTGCGGATGCATGTATGACTTGAAAAGTGATGCGATACTCCATGTCGCCAGATTCATTGCCACTTCTATCTGAACCTTGCACTGAAATGGTGTATTTACCATCTTTCGCGAAAGAAGCAGGATATATAATTTTAAAACGTTTATTTTGGCTTTCCGCTGGAATCCATTGCATAATGTTATTTCCGTCTGCATCCATAAATGGAATTCTACTTTGTTTTCCATCGGGGTCCGTCAAGTAAATCCCAAATAATGCTGTATCTGAAATTGCATTCATCAATAATAATTCATTTTCGTCTTTCAGGGAGATTAATATTTCGCTTTCCGGAGAAACGATATCACCATTTAAAATGTGTCGGCCATTAAATGTAACATCCAAAATAGGATGTTGATTGTCGCCAGAAACATAAAAAGGTATTTGCAGCAGATTATTAAAGTGTTTTTGCTCGGGTTGATCTGTGACAAATAAACTTCCATTAACATACGGATTTACCTCCATCCAAAAAGAATTCAATCCAAGCAAACCGATGGTTGAAAATGTTATGGTATCGCGAAATACTTCATCCACTAAAAGGGAATCTTGCCTGGAATAACTAATCGGGTGTTTCTGCTGATTATCATCTTGAATCCAATAGCTTACAAGCAAAGAATCCATAGGTATAGTGAAAATATTTTTTATGTCTACTGCAAATTGAACGGATTCTCCTTCCGTTATTGTATCAGAGTTTGGAAGCCAGGAATAACCTGAACTTCCATCAATTGCTGTTTCTGGAAATGGCGTGTAAAGCACATGCCATCTGTCAATTTGCGCCGGTGAAAAATCCACAGAATCTGCATAAAATGCACTAAGTTGAATAAATGGATAATCGCTAGCGTTAACATACGCACTCAAATTTATAATCGAATCATTTAGGGTGAAAATAAGCGTGTCGGTTGTTTGGTAAATTCCTTCACTATTATAAGCCTTCACGTATAGCATTGTCGAATCTCCATTTGGATTATTTAATGGGTCTTGTTTCCAAAAAAGAGATTGCCAGTCCGCTGCAGGACCTATTAATTCGGATGATTCGCTGCCAATATAATCAGAGCTAATGAGTTCCGCAGTTAGCTGAATGTCTTGTCCGTAATATTGCGAAAAAACTTCAATAACGGAGTTCGGATTTCCTTTTTTACAGAAAAATGCAAAAGGAAGATTTGGTCTTCCAGGTACAATACTATCGGAGCCTAAACTTTGAAAGGTTGCAAATGTTTGTGGATCCCAAGTAGAGTATAAGGTAGTCATTGGGGAATACACTAAGATAAAATGACTATCGGGAACTGTAGCAAGCATATTTTGAAAATTAAGACGGCCATCCGGACTTCCTTGTCGAAAAATAAAATAATTTTCTGCGCGACTTCTGCAAAGTTCCTCACCAAAAAGGACAGAATTCACTTCTGTATGCCATGGTTCAAAACTGAGAGGATCTATAACTGCAACATAAAATGAAGGTGTATAATAACACAATCCATATTCCTTCTGCTGTCCATCAATAGAATATTCATTAAAAATACCTTCATAGGCAGTGCTTGCTTTTACTTTACAGGTTAATTCTGCACTTTTCGGCCCAAAAAACCGCTTCCTATTTGCACGGTTATATTCAACTCCATTAAAATTGTTCTTTTTAAATTGAAAAAAATGATCTTGTCCCCATCCTGTTTTATTTGGAATATATTGAAACGAACTTTCTCGCCAAAGTGGGTTGGATTCATCTACCGCGACACGCCAGAAATAGACAGTACTATCCGTGCAAGTGAGTGGTGCATTTACCATAGAGTTAGATGAAATCCATTGGGATGGATTAATTTCCTTGATTCCACCCAATCCTGTAACTAGTGCGAAACGGTGAAACGGACTTGCTGCGCCTTCAAAATCTATTGTATCAATTTCAAAACGGTATGTGTTAAGTTCTGCAATTGGATTAATTGTAGATGCTTTGAGTGTAACGCTATCGTTTGGAACTATAGCATATTCAAATGGCAAAACAGGCTGAATACCGTCAATATCAATGAAAAGTGTTTTTACAACTTGGTTGTTTAACACTTCGTCATATTGCTCATCGAGAAAACTAGGTTGGTCTATTTTAAAACTGAACGTATTAATTCCAATTCCAATATTAGCCTGGAGTGGTAATTTGAAAGTTAAAGTACTAGTGTAGTGGAGTTCAGGGATTAAAAATGTATATACCGAGTCGACTGTTGAGGATGGGAAATTTCTTGTTACTTCCACTAAAAAAGTATCCGTTATGGAACGACCAAGATTCTTTAGATCTAAATTAATCTGAATACTGTCTACTGTTAGGTTTAAATCTTCTGGCAAAAAGGAGATACTCTGTTCAGTTATCTCAATTTCTGGTCGCTGGTGCCAATTTAATTTCACCATTGGATCACCATTCAAAGCCATCTGCAGGCATGTGCTTTCAATAAATAAATCTGCAGCCGGTGATTCTAGAGTTGCAATAGTTTCTTGAATTTGTTTTCCAAGGGTTGTTCCGTAATTAACACCACTGAATTGCTTATATAATTCGCTTGAATATTGGTTGAGTGCATGCGGAAATCCTAGACCGATTGTACCAATGTAACCAATGGCCCCGCTATTTACGGAACGAACAAATTCTTCTGATTTAGAAACGGAATTTTGAAAAATATCACCATTATAACAAGAATTCGTTATTATTAATGGGTATTTCCCTTCGTTATTCCAGGTAGAAGGCTCGTCGATATTGATTTCAAATCCAGAGGAAGAACTGTTGTAATGACCAAACAGATTTATTAAGGAAACGCCATCTCGAATTCTGTCCATTACAGCATTTAATTCTGAAGGAGAAAGTGGATTATTTCCAATTTTTGCAATGGATTGTACATTTCCACCAAATTTTTCCTTTTTCAGTATATTAGCAAGAGCAGTCATGTATTGCCCGAAAAGATTTTGTTGACTAGCATTCGTTCCCCCAATAAAATGCAATACTTGTTTTTGCCAATCTTTAGTATTGGAAGAATAATCTGAAAGTGGATCTTGGTTTTGCTCGTGTTCTTTCACCTTATCCAAATAATCGCTTAGTTCCTGGTTGCTATTTACAGCTATTCTTCCCGTTGGAATCAATGGTTTCCATTTAGAAGTCCCACTTAAATTGGATGTGATGCAAGCATCACTTGAAGGATGACCAAAAGAAGGAATTAAGGATGCTGCAAAATTTGTTGAATTTTTTCTCGAGCCTGACCCCGTAGATAGAATACTAACAATATTCGCTTCCCGAATTCCTTTTCCAATCAAAAAAAGTCCTACTGGTTTAAGCGTAGAAATTTCGTAAATATGGTGCGAAAAACGTCGGATTCCATTGATGTGCTTTTCAATTCCTCCGCCATATTGTTGGTACAATTCAGTCACATTTGCAAAAATCACAGTATGATTTCCCCCATCTGCTATTGAGCGATAGTCAGCATATTGAGCCGAAGCAGCCTGCAGTTTTGGGTGATAAACCATTAATAATGAACCATTTGTTTCCATCGACTCAAAATCTGTGAATCTATCATTAGGTCCCACGGAAACTAAATTGGAAACGGTTTGAATCGAATTGGCATCTTGCTGAATTACACGTTGACTGATTCCTGATGCACTATTTGGAACGAGTATACTATGTGCACCACCCGAAGAAATTGGTGTTAATTTCTTCGGGTTTTCACCCAAGACAAAAAACAATGGATTTGAAGTCGAAATATTGGTTAAATCAACTCTTATTTTAGCTTGTAATGTATTATTTTCAACAAGAAAGTTAGAATTACTAGCGCCTGAAAGATTTGGTATCCGAGGATAGACAAATGACCAATAATTAATGGATTGATAATCCGTTGCGGCACCTTGGTCACCGACGATTGAAATTTTAAAATTTGAATTACCGCTGGCAGGAAGGATGGATGCTGGAAACGTTTTGGAAATATGAACCGCTTTCCAGCCTGTAAAAATTGAATCGCAGATTACGAAATTAGAAGAACCAATTGTATGCTTTGTATGGTGATTTCCTACTTCGGTATAACTCGCATTCGAAACGCCTACAGTTACAGATTTATACTGAATTAGCGGTGCGTCGGGTCCTTGATAAATTTGATCAATTTGTGTAGTACTCGCATCCCATGTATAGCCGCCGGCGCCATTGACTTGACTGCTTCCCCAACCTTCCCCAGAAGTAAAAAAGGAACTCGATGCGTCCGAATATTTTTCACCTTCGTTATAACTTGAATTATTGGATTGGAAGCGCTCAAACAAAATATAGTTTGATGGAGCGTAGGCCGCAATATCCGTGTCTGTTTCAAGTTGGAAACGCTTATTATTTGTTGCCGTATTCCAGGTGAAAAAATATTGAATAGTATCGTTGTATAAACTGTATTTTGGATTCCCAACATCGCTTGCAGAAGCGTAAAGAGTAGAATCTAGCCATCCGTCATTTTTCTCTGCATAAAACAATAAATAATCGCCTGGATCAAAACTTAAATCGCCGCCATCCTCAATGTATAAAGGTATTTCTTGTTCTCTTCCAAATATTTGAATATTTTGAGTGGAGAAAGATGTGGGGGTAATATTTGCATTTTGCAGAGCAGAATAATCTATTTTGTGTATGCCCGACGTATGAACTTTGAAGGCGTAATATTTTTGAGAATACTGAATCCACTCATTTCCAAACACCTGTGAGAAAGAATTTGAATTTAATGAAATGCAAAACAGTAAAAGAAGGTTTGTTAGTAAAGGTAGTTTCATTTAGTGCATATTTTTAGGTTTATCTAGTTTCAATCTTAAAGAAATAACATGCGAATACAAAGCAACCGATGCATCGCCAATATCTGTGAATGCATAGTCGAGATGAAAATTCTTTAGTGTTAGTCCAATTCCAATATTTGGTTGAAAATTGAGTGATTGTGAATCATCGAAGTTTTTTACGTATTGCAAGTTTGAGATTCCACCTCGAATGGCTACATAATTTTTAAAACCAAATTCAATTCCCATGTGCGGATCCAAAGAAAAAACACCAGATTTGAGAATCGTATTTCTTCTTCCATCTGTTGTAACATCTAGATCTATTTCTCCGGCCGTATAGATGCCTTTTTTTCCAAGGTCAAATTTACCATGTCCCGCAAAAATAATTCGAGGCAAAGTTAATTCTAAACCATTTTTAGGGATTTCATTTCCGGTTGCTATAAAAATTTCTTGCGTTTGTTGGTTGAGATCAAAAACCCAAGCATTGAAAGTCGAAGTGATATCGCGCGCCATCACGCCAAATTTCCAATGCTTTTTTAGCTGGTATTGCGCACCTGCATCTATTCCAAAACCCCAAGATTTGGCAAAATCTCCTACTTTTCTGTGGATAAATTTGAAATTACCTCCTACGCTCAAACCTGGGATGGATAATTTTCTAGCATAAGAGAATAAAAAAGCATAATCTGCCGCTGTAAAAGTGGAAATGTTGTCGTAATTAATATTACCCGCGTTATCAATTAGCTGGGTGGTGTTTGGAATATCGTCCACTGCAAATCGGATTACCGAAACCCCTAAAGTGCTTTTTTCATCAATAGAATGCGCAATTCCTAAGTAATCATATTTAGCAATTCCAGCGAAATATTCTGAATGCATTGCGCCAACTTCGAGCCACTTTTTTACATGCGTTAAACCTGCTGGATTCCAATAACCCGAGTTGACATTTCCCGTTTGTGCAACGACAGAATTGCCAAGCCCCAAAGCGTCTGCACCAATACCAATTGCTAAAAATTCATTGGAATATTTAGGTGCTAAAGTGCCATCTTGACAATATGCCTCAACCAAAGAGCAAAGAAAAAGTATCGTTAATATTTGTTTCACAATTAAATCGGTTTAAATGAAAAAATTAAAGGTATAAACTACAACTTTAGAATAAAATTGTGCAAGCAATAATTTCTCGTAAATGTATTTTGGAGTTAAAGATAACTCAATTTTTAAAACAATAAAATTTTTCCAAGCTTTCAATTTGATTCAGAGGAAATTAAAGCAACCTATAATAAAGGGGTAAATTTTAAAAAAAATAGTGCCCAATTTATTTAGAAATCAATGCAGATGTGTTTGTAACTT
>CANJSS010000134.1 GCA_947476955.1 Flavobacteriales bacterium | reverse complement strand
CGGTAAGAAGAATTCTCATTAATAAATGGATGGGTATTTCTTAGGATTAACTTCCTGCATAATAGCATATACTTTTTCCACGATATCGTCAATACTTGGCTTCGAAAAATAATCTCCATCCGAACCATAAGCTGGTCGATGATCTTTGGAACTTAAGGTTTCTGGAGCGGAATCCATGAATTCATACGCTTTCTGCTCAACAAGAATTTTATCTAAAATATACCCAGTTGCACCGCTGCTCACATCTTCATCCACAATTAAAAGTCGGTTTGTTTTTGAAAGTGATGCTTTGATTAAATGGTTAATGTCAAATGGTAAAAGGGTTTGAACATCGATTAATTCAACATCAATTCCTAGTTCGCTTAATTGTTTTACCGCGATTTCACATAAATTAAAAGTAGAACCATAGGAAACAAGTGTTAAATCGGAGCCGCTTTTCACGATTTCCGGCATACCCAATGCTTCTTTAAATTCTCCAAGATTTGTTGGCATCAATTCTTTTGTTCGATAACCATTCAAAGGTTCAATAACCAACGCTGGTTCATCCGCTTCCATCAGTAAATTATAGAATCCTGCAGCTTTTGTCATGTTTCTTGGAACACAAACATGCATTCCTCGGAGAGAATTAACAATCATTCCCATCGGTGAACCACTGTGCCAAATGCCTTCCAATCGATGGCCACGCGTACTGATAATCAATGGCGCTTTTTGTCCTCCTTTTGTTCGGTACTGAACTGTCGCCAAATCATCCGATAAGATTTGAATGGCATATAATAAATAATCCAGGTATTGAATTTCCGCAATTGGGCGTAAACCGCGCATCGCCATTCCAATTCCTTGTCCTATAATTGTACATTCCCGAATGCCGGTATCAGAAACACGAAGTTCGCCGAATTGCTCCTGCATACCTTCCAATGTCTGGTTGACACCACCAATTTTCCCTGCGTCTTCCCCGAAAACCAATGCCTCAGGATAATTTTCCAATATTTTTCTGTAATTCTCGCGAAGTATAATTCTTCCGTCTTCTTGCGTATTGGAACCATCATATGTCGGCGCAACAGCAACAATATTTGAAGCTGCAAACTGCGATTCAGAATGTAAATGGGAACTGTAACGGTCAAAATTCTCTTCAATTCTAGTTTTAATCCAAGAGGACAAAGCTGCTTTTGAAGCGGTATTTTCCTCTCTCACCAAGCGCAATACTTTTCTAGAAATAGTTAAAATATCTTTGCGAACTGGTTCAAATGCTTTTTCCAATAGTTCAATTTCCTTTGAAATAGTTGTGGCATCTGGACTCTCAGCGGCAACAGCCTTCATAAGCGAAAGCGCGTTTGCAATATCTTCTTGAATCGCATCCGTAAAAGCTTTCCAGGCTGCATTTTTTTGTTCTCGAACGGAAGTTTTTGCTGCTTTTTGAATTGCATCTAATTCTTCATCTGTAGCAATAATAGCATCATTTGAATTGAAATTCAAAATCCATTCTTTGAATTTTTGGATACAATCATAGTCATTTTCCCACTGCAATCGCTCCTCTGATTTGTAGCGCTCGTGTGAGCCAGAAGTTGAATGTCCTTGTGGTTGATTTACTTCTTTGACATGCACTAAAACTGGAATTTGTTCTTCTCGTGCAAGTTTTACAGCTTTTTCGTATGTTTCACACAAATGGGCATAATCCCAACCTTTGGTGATGAAAATTTCGTAACCTGTTTTAGTATCTGTGCGCTGCATTCCAGCTAAAGCCTCTGAAATACTTCCTTTGGTTGTTTGGAATTCACGGGGAACAGAAATCCCAAAACCATCATCCCAAACCGACATTACCATCGGAACTTGCAATACACCTGCAGCATTTATCGTTTCCCAAAAAGGCCCCTCCGAAGTCGAAGCGTCACCAATTGTTCCAAATGCGACTTCATTTCCACCATTCGTGAATTTCTTGAATTTTTCCAAATCTTTCAACGTAGGATGGTTTCGATATATTTTGGATGCTTGCGCCAAACCCAGTAAGCGTGGCATTTGTCCTGCTGTTGGAGAAATATCGGCTGAGCTATTTTTTTGCTCCATTAAATTTTTCCATTCGCCATTCGAATCTAAATTACGGGTAGAATAATGGCCACCCATTTGTCTACCTGCCGATTGTGGCTCCGCCGCAACATCCGTAAAACCGTATAGTCCAGCAAAATATTGTTGCACACTTAATTGGTCAATCGCCATCATTAAGGTTTGATCCCGATAATAACCGGAACGAAAATCACCATTCTGGAATTGTTTTGCTAATGCAATTTGAGCTAATTCCTTTCCATCACCAAAAATGCCGAATTTGGCTTTTCCGGTTAAAACTTCCTTTCTTCCCAATAAAGATGCTTCACGTGAAAGACATGCTAAACGGTAATCGTTTAGAACTTCCGTTTTAAAAGATTGAAAATCTATAGATTCTGCAGTTTTCCGGATCGATTCTTTTGCCATAGCTCATTTTTAACAGTGCCAAAGATAGTAAAAAAAAGAGAAAAAATCCTTGACGAAGGAAGTCTTAACGCCTTTGAAAAATTACCATATTTGCACTATAACTTTCACTTTCGGACGAAGGCTTTTTTGTATCTTTACAAAATGAAATTGAAAGAATTTTACAAGAAGTATTTTCCTTATTTTGTAGATGTTTGGCAATATCTCGTCATTATTCTGATTTTTATCTTAGCTGCACTTTTCATACTTTAAGTTCCGCAGGAAATTTTGTATATTCGTTAAAATTATTTTTTATGAGACGCATTCTGTTAATTTTTCTCACAATTGTGCCATTTTTCGGTTTCACACAGGTGAATCTAGATTCCGTTTCTCACGTTAATTTTCAGGCTTTACACGATACCTATTTAAACGATGTTTGGGGATATGTGGATGAAACCGGAATTGAATATGCGCTTGTTGGCGCTCGAAAAGGTACTTCTGTTGTAAGTCTCGCATCGCCAGAAAATCCAGTTGAGGTTTTTTGGGAACCTGGAATGGAATCCATTTGGCGCGATTTAAAAACGTGGCAGAATCATGCATACATAACTACAGAAGCAGAAAATGGCTTGTTAATAATGGATCTTTCTCCATTGCCAGGATCAAATGCAATTGTAACAAATTACTACAACGGTCCCGCAGGTTCAGAATGGTCTAGTGCACACAATTTATATATCGATTCCAGTGGTTACGCTTATATTTTTGGTGCAAATAGAGGAAATGGTGGCGTGATTATTTTGGATGTGCACACCGATCCAGCGAATCCAGCAGAGATTGGAACTTTTGATAATTGGTATGTGCACGACGGATATGTTAGAAATGACACGATGTTCCTAGCACATATTTCAGATGGATTTTTAAGTATGGTGGATGTTACAGACCGAACAAATCCAATTCTCCTGGGCACAAAAACTACTCCTTCCAATTTTACGCACAATATTTGGCCAACAAACGATGGAAATGTCGCGTTCACAACAGATGAGGTTTCCGGCGGATATTTGGGTTCCTACGATGTTTCTGATCCACAGAATATTGTTGAGTTGGATAGAATCCAAAGTTCACCCGGACAAGGAGTTATTCCGCACAACGTGCATGTGGATGGAAATTTTCTGATTACTAGTTATTATTCAGATGGTGTAACCGTGCACGACATTACACATCCGAATAACATGATTTTAGTTGGGCAATACGATACTTATCCAGCACAAACAACAAGTTATGATGGCTGCTGGGGCGCCTACCCATTTTTACCGTCTGGACTTATTTTAGGCGCTGATATTACAGAAGGACTATTTATACTCAATCCAACCTATGTTCAAGCTGCATATTTAGAAGGAGTAATTACCGATGCTGCGTCTTTAAATCCAATTTCTGGCGTAAAAGTAAGTATTAACGGACACGACCAATCCGATTATTCAATCAGTAATGGGAATTATGCAACCGGAATTTTAGCTGGAGGTAGTTATGTTGTTACGTATTCAAAAGTTGGCTATTTTTCGCAAAATATTCCGGTTTTACTCGTTAATAGCGTTGTGACAATTCAGGATGTTCAGCTAAGTCCTATACCACCATATAATTTAACCGTAAATGTTGTTGAGTTTGGAACTGGTGCGCCGATTTCTAACGCGCAGATTTTGCTAAATGTCCCTTTAATTGACCATCTTGGTAATACCAACGGAATTGGGCAGGAGGACTTTGTGCTTTTTTACCAGGAAAATTATTTTATTACAGTTGGAAAATGGGGGTATTACACCAAGTGTTTTGACCAAATTTTAGATCAAAATACTGGGCAAATTACTGTCGTGTTAGAAAAAGGATACCAGGATGAATTTACGTTTGACTTCGGGTGGACAACTTCCGGAACAGCTATCACTGGAACTTGGGAACGCGGAAAACCAAACGGTTCTAGCAGTGGTAGCGCACCCTCCATCGATTCAGATTTGGATTGTGGCATCAACTGTTTTGTAACTGGAAACGATATGACTCAGCATCCAGATTCCGACGATGTAGATGGCGGATATACATTATTAACTTCGCCAATTATGGATCTTACAAGCTATACGGATCCGCATTTATTTTACAGAAGATGGTTCTATTGCGAGTATGGTGCGCCACCGGACGACACATTGAAAGTTGCCGTTTCAAATGGATTTACAACGGTTGTAATTGATGAAATTGGTCCTTATGGCCCACAATTTTACCAATGGGTGCCAAGATCAATTCGTTTGTCCGATTTTTTGACCATTACCAATTCTATGCAGGTAACTTATTTTGTTTCAGATTTTGATCCTGCAGTAAATGTAACAGAAGCCGGAATTGATTATTTTCTTGTAACCAATACCGATGTGTTGGATGTTGCAGAAGAAAACAGGTACGATTTTCAAGTTTTTCCAAATCCTTTTGCAACTGAATTCACCATTCAAAATGCTGAAATTGGCGCGCATCTGACTGTATTTAATGCACAGGGAGTTTCTGTCCATAAGCAAGAAGTAAAAACAAAATCTGTACAATTGGAATTGCCGCACGTTCCCTCTGGCTTGTATTTCATAAAAATAAATAACCAGGTTAAAAAAGTCATGAAGCACTAACTAGTTTCTTTTAACAAGAAAATATGCAGTTTATGACTTTTAGTATATTTGTAGAATTACCTTAATAATCTAATTTGGAAAGTAAAATTGATATATCCGTAATAGTTCCCTTATATAATGAGGTGGATTCTTTGCCAGAATTAAATTCATGGATCAATCGCGTCATGCAGGAAAATCAATTTTCTTATGAAGTTATTTTTGTGGACGATGGAAGCAAGGATCGGTCTTGGGATGTTGTGGAAGAATTGCATCAAAACGATCCAAATGTAAAAGGAATAAAGTTTCAACGCAATTATGGTAAATCTGCCGCGTTGCAAAAAGGTTTTGAAGCAGCGATTGGAAACGTGGTAATTACGATGGATGCTGACCTGCAAGATTCTCCAGATGAAATTCCAGGATTGTACAAAATGATTACGGAAGAAGATTTCGATGTGGTTTCCGGTTGGAAGAAGAAAAGGTTTGACCCACTCACAAAAACTATCCCAACAAAAATTTATAATTGGGCAGCAAGAAGATTAACTGGAATTTATTTACACGATTTTAATTGTGGATTAAAAGCATATAAATTGTCCGTAGTGAAAAGTATAGAACTCTATGGCGACATGCACCGCTATATTCCGCCGTTAGCAAAATATGCAGGTTTCTCTAAAATTGGGGAAAAAGTGGTGCAACATCAAGCACGAAAATACGGAACGACTAAATTTGGATTAAACCGTTTCTTAAATGGTCCACTCGATTTGTTGTCCGTTGTTTTTATGGGGAAATTTGGAAAAAAACCAATGCATTTCTTTGGAGCCATCGGAACCTTAATGTTTATTATAGGATTCGGCTTCTCTTTCTATTTGGGAATAGATAAATTATTTATTGATAAATCTGCACGATTAATCGCTCAACGTACAGAATTTTTTATCGCCCTAGCAGCAATGTTAATGGGCGTTCAGTTTTTCCTTGCTGGATTCCTTGCTGAATTGGCAGGTAGAAATTCTTCCAATCGAAATGTATATTTAGTAGAGAAAACATTGTTCGATGATTGATTTTAAAATGGATTCCTCCTGGACTTTATTTTTAGATCGGGATGGTGTAATCAATGAAAGAATCCTCCAAGGTTATGTAAAATCCATCGAAGAATTCAAGTTTCTGCAGGATGTGCCAACGGCAATTTCAGAATTATCCAAATTGTTTGGCCACACATTTGTAGTTACAAACCAACAAGGAATTGCAAAAGGATTGATGACAGAAAGTAACCTTTTGGATATTCATGCTT
>CANJSS010000133.1 GCA_947476955.1 Flavobacteriales bacterium | reverse complement strand
ATATCCAATGTAAATTTTGTCAAACTTTGGAGAGTAAAGTGCGTAGGCAACAAACATGTTTTATGCAGAAAGTTGGTTTCATAAATAAAGAAAGCCAGTCAATTGACTAGCTTTCTTTTCTTGTAGCGAGGGCCCGACTCGAACGGACGACCTTCGGGTTATGAGCCCGACGAGCTACCAACTGCTCCACCTCGCACTATATTCATTTAAACAAAGCCTAAATGCAATGCAAAGATAGTTGTTTTTTTGAGTTTGACGATAAAAATGATAAAAATAAACTAGAAACGAATTTCAGATGTTTTGGTGTAAATCCAATTTGCATTTTCTCGATTGTTCTTTAATTCGCTAAATTTGGCAGAAATTAATAGGCTCCATAGTTCAACGGATAGAATAAAAGTTTCCTAAACTTTAGATACAGGTTCGATCCCTGTTGGAGTCACACTGTATTATTTTTGCGTTTTTGATTTCTACTATTTATTTCGCGTAAAAATTTTTTGCCGTTTTTTCTTTTATCACGAAAACCAAGTTTTCAGCAAAAATCCTCCCAAGAAAAAAGGCTTTACTCCTTGAAATAAGGCGAGGTCTGACTGAAAATCTTTTTACTTATCAAAAGTTAGCCTCATTTTTCTTTTAAACATACAAATTTATAGAAAGTCCGAACGCAAAAATGCTTATTCACTGTGCCTCAAAAATCTCTGATTATGAAAGTTTTAATTGTTTTTTTAATTGTTTTCACCTTTTGTTCAAATAGTTATTCTCAGAGAGATACTACTAAAATTATCAAAGACACAACAACCTACCGAATTTTGAAATTTGATGGTTCTGAATTTGTCGGGAAAATAATTTCAAGAGACCCGCGAGAAATTTTGCTTCAAACAAAAAATCTTGGATTAATTTATATTCCCCTACATACAATTAAGGAAATTAATGCCGTTCATACCGAGGATTTTAGTCCAAGTGGAGAATTTATTGGCGAAAATCTTTTTTCTACGCGGTATTTCATTACAACAAATGGATTGCCAATAAAAAAAGGAGAACATTATGTACAATGGAATCTTTATGGCCCTGATTTTCAATTTGGTGTTGCAGAAAATTTTGGTGTAGGAATCATGACTTCCTGGATAGGAATGCCAATCATCGGAACTGCTAAATACTCATTCAACTTGCGAAAAAAAACACATCTTGCCATTGGAACCTTGGCAGGAACAGGTTCTTGGGCTTTACCCGATTGGGGATTACTTTTGCCGTATGGCGCGTTAAGTGTCGGAGATAGAAAAAGTAATTTGACTCTTTCTGCAGGTTATGGATTGATCGTTTCCAAAGGAGAAAGTCAAGGTCGAGGTCTTGCTTCTATCGCTGGAATGACTAAAATCGGGAAAAAGTTAAGTCTAGTTTTTGATTCCTTTATCATATTAGCAGGAAAAAGTGTCACAACGACACGGACGGATTACATTTACAATCCAGTAACCATGATTAACGAACCGAATACGGTAACGGAGGTGGATAAAAAACCGGGTGTTGCCATATTAATTCCAGGAATTAGATTACACATTGACGACAACCGAGCGTTTCAATTTGGTTTTGCGGGAGTTTATGCTGAAGGTGAATTTTTACCTTTGCCTTTACCAATGATTCAGTGGTATAGAAGGCTTTAAATTCAGCTTTTTTAACTTTATTCTTGAAGTTTTTTAGAGCACATTCTTATCCTTTTTCTACTATTACTTGGTTTAAAATCGCTAAAATGAAATTTAGCAGCGAAAAAGAATAGAATTGTGGACGCACGGAAACCAAGAAAGTTTGCTCACCCCCTGAAATTTTCGTTTCTTTGCACCCTAATTTCAGAGTAATGTCTCACAAATCAGGTTTCGTAAATATTGTCGGTAGTCCAAATGTTGGTAAATCCACGCTAATGAATCGTTTAGTTGGCGAAAAATTATCCATCGTAACATCCAAAGCACAAACTACCCGCCATCGTATACTTGGAATTGTGAACGATGAAAATTATCAGATTGTTTTTTCAGATACGCCGGGCGTTGTAAATGTAGCGTATAAGTTGCACGAAAACATGATGGATTACGTAAATGCTTCCCTCAAGGATGCGGATATTTTACTTTTCATCACCGACACAAAGGAAAACGACATGAACCATTCGGAAACATTGGAAAAAATTCAGAAAATGAAAGTTCCAGTGATTTGTTTGATTAATAAGATTGACTTAACAGATCAAGCCCGAGTGGAGGAAAGAATGGCTTTCTGGCAAGAAAAATTGCCAAATGCAATGGTGTTTCCTATTTCTGCCTTACACGATTTTAATGTGGAAAAGGTATGGCAAACGATATTGGATTTGGTTCCTGAAAGTCCTGCTTACTATGACAAGGAAGAAATTTCTGACCGTCCAATGCGCTTTTTTGTTTCGGAAATTATCCGCGAAAAAATCTTTTTACATACCGAAAAAGAAGTGCCTTATAGCTGTCAAGTAGAAATTGAAGAATACTTAGAAGAGCCCAATTTAACCCGAATTCGTGCACTAATCATCGTAGAACGGGATTCACAAAAAGGAATTTTAATTGGGAAAGGTGGAGAAATGTTGAAACGCATTGGCCGCGAAGCACGCCTGGAAATCGAAAAATTTATCGATCAAAAGGTTTTTATGGAAACATTCGTGAAAGTAGATAAAGATTGGCGTTCAACAGAAAATAAATTAAAGAAATACGGATATTAGGGGTGATTGATGCTTGAATAAAACAAAAGTAAGCAAACTACTTGCTGTTTTCCTTCATCCATGCTCCTTGATCAAAAAATAATATGGGAAATATAGTTGCAATAGTAGGTCGCCCAAATGTTGGGAAATCGACCTTGTTTAATCGTCTGACGGAGTCACGCAACGCGATTGTAAAAGAAATTAGCGGAGTAACCCGCGATCGCCTTTACGGCAAAGGAGAATGGAACGGAGCTCAGTTTTCTGTTATTGATACAGGCGGCTACGTCAAAGGTTCTGAAGATATTTTTGAAGGAGAAATCCGTAAACAAGTAGAAATAGCTATCGATGAAGCAAACGTCATCATTTTTATGGTGGATGTTACCACAGGAATAGTGGATTTGGATGAAACGGTAGCTGCACTTTTGAGAAAAGCAAAAAAACCGGTTTTCATTGTTGCAAATAAAGTGGACAACATCAACCGTATTGGTCTTTCTGCTGAGTTTTACCAGTTCGGATTAGGGGATGTATTTGATCTTTCTGCAACCAACGGAACCGGAACCGGTGAATTGTTGGATGAAGTGGTAAAGCATTTCGATAAGGAAGATGAAACGGTAAATGAAAAAAATGACCTTCCTAAAATTGCGATTGTCGGTCGACCAAATGTTGGTAAATCTTCACTGGTGAATGCTTTAACAGGAGAAGAACGCAATATTGTAACCAATATTTCTGGCACAACGCGCGATGCCATAAATACTCGGTTCAATGCATTTGGATTCGACTTCATGTTAATCGATACAGCTGGAATTCGGAAAAAAGCAAAAGTTCAGGAAGATATCGAATACTATTCCGTTTTACGCTCTGTTCGAACGATTGAAGAAGCAGATGTCTGTATTTTCATGATTGATGCGCAGGAAGGATTGCAAAAACAGGATTTGCATATTTTCTACGTAATTGAGAAAAACTCCAAAGGCGTTGTCGTTGTTGTCAACAAATGGGATTTAGTGGAAAAAGATACCAACACGATGTTACGCTACGAAGAAAAATTACGCGAAGAATTAGCGCCATTCAACGATGTGCCAATCATTTTTACATCCACAATCACAAAGCAACGTATTCATAAAGCTTTGGAAGCAACGATGATGGTGCATGCAAATAGAACGAAAAAAATTCCTACTTCGAAATTAAATGAAGTGATGTTGGAAATAATACAAGCTACACCGCCACCGGCGTTGAAAGGAAAATATATCCGAATAAAATACATCACACAACTGCCTACTTATTCGCCAGCATTTGCGTTTTTCTGTAACTTACCACAATATATTCCAGATTCTTACAAACGTTTTTTAGAAAATCGCTTGAGAGAGAAATTTGACTTTTGCGGTGTTCCGATTCGTGTTTTCTTTAGAAAGAAATAAAACGATGTACTGTTTATGAAATTTGGAGCAATAGATATCGGAACAAACGCAGCACGACTGCTCGTTGGCGAAATTGATAAAGAAGCTGGACATTACTACGTGAAAAAACTTTCTTATACGCGGGTTCCATTGCGTTTGGGAGAGGAAGTGTTTGAAGATGGAAAAATTTCCAAGAAAAAGGCGGAAGATTTTGTTAAAACCATACAAGCTTTTAAATTAATCTCTGAAATTTTTGAGGTTAAAAAACTACGTGCTGTAGCAACATCAGCAATGCGAGAAGCGATAAATGCCGATAAAGTAATTGAAAAAATAAAAGAAGAAACTGGTATTGAGATAGAAGTAATCAGCGGGGATACAGAAGCAGAATTGATTTTTGGAACTTTCCTTTTACTCGATTTTGACAAAAGTCATCCATTCATCGTAATTGATGTTGGAGGAGGAAGTACCGAAATTAGCGTATTCGAAAGTGGCGAGCGCATTGCCTCAAAATCCTTTCAAATTGGAACAATTCGTATATTGAAAGAAAAAGTTACCTCTCAAATTTGGAGCGAAATACACGATTGGATTGCATTGCACGTAGATTTAAATGCTCCTCACAAAATATTCGGTACTGGCGGAAATATCAATAAAGCCCACAAAATTCTTGGAGCCGGTCACATGGAATCCATTCAACTTTCTAAAATAAAAAAGTTGCGCAACGATTTGTCGAAACTTTCATTTGCCGGACGAATGGACCAATATCAGTTGAAACCGGATCGAGCAGATGTATTAGTTCCTGCATTGGATATTTATCTCTATATCTTGGAAGAATTAAATTGTTCTGAACTGATTGTTCCTAAAATTGGATTGACGGATGGAATGGTTTACGAAATGCATTTGCAATCAAAAAGGAGAAAATCGATTTAAATATAATGATTGTATAGTGGCTAAAACACCCAAGGGCTCTGTATGCGTTTGTTTCAATTGAATAGAAAAAGTTCCTTTGTTTGGGTTGGATGCAATTGCTTATTTTGATTAATTTTTCATAACCAATCTCCCCTAAAATAGATTCCACTCAAAAGTTCAGGATTAAAGATTGTTTTTTCCTCGGAAATACTAAATTTCTCCTTGAAGATAATCTGACCAGTTAATTCAGTAATGATAACACCACTCTAAACACCATAATTAACGCAGCTCCGCAAAGTAATTGAATCAATAGTTGGGTTCGTTTAAATAATCAATTTTAGGTTGTTATTTTTGACTATTGAATTAACATTCTAATTTGCTCTTTCCGGAATAGGGAGTGAATCACAATCAATTGGCTGAATTTGAATATTAATGCCATCTTTTGTATAATAAACAGGCATTTAGTTGTTGAATAATTTGATACACTTTTAAAACTTAAAAAGCGGAGGTATAACCGATATTCTGATTATACCTACCGCAATTATGTCTTATATCAATGCTTAATGACTAATTTTTCAATTATTAGATTGTTTTCATCTGTTAAAGAAGAGATTGTGTAGTACCCTTCAGATAAATCTAAAACTGAAACACTACTTATGCCATTGTTTACTTCTAATTCTTTAACAACTTTGCCCATCGCATCTTTGAAAATAAACTTGATTGGTGAATTTGATGAATTATTTATAGTTACAATATCATTGACTGGGTTCGGAAAGATTTCGTATTTCTTTGGTTCACTTGTTTTTTCTGACAAAAAAACATTATTATCAATGATTTGAATGTTAAAGTCATACGTGTTGCCGTATGCGAAACCAGGATTTGATTCATTATCATAACAAGGTGGCAAACTAAAAGTGGCTTCATAAAATGGATTGCCATCTGGCCTTGCACCTCTTATCAAACGAGCTCTGCATGTTCCAAGATTTGAAGAGGTAGGTATGGTAATTGTTTTTAAAATTGGAGAAATTGGTTCACCAGGGAATGGTAAAACATTATTTATTGTATTTGCATTATTCATCACCACTTCATTACTCTCAAATGCATTATTTTGATTAAAATCAATCCAAAGTGAAAAGTATCCAGGTTCTGCGTCATTAACAGAAAAAATATTTAATTCCAAATCCACATTACCTCCTTTGGGAAGCGAAGGGAAACTAAATAAATTGTAAAAAGCATAATCATTTTGGTTCGTAAAATTTCCTTCAGGACCGAAGTCTAAAGTTGTTCCCTCAATTTTTAAATTGTCGATCATATTATAATTGATCTCATAAACAGAGGTACAATATGGCGCGGGATT
>CANJSS010000132.1 GCA_947476955.1 Flavobacteriales bacterium | reverse complement strand
TGATAATTCGGATAAAAATCAGCCAAAAGGAATTGGAAATACAAATTATTCCATGAAACGCGAAGGCGATAAAATTGTTTATAATAATGATGCTTTTGTGAAATGGGCAGGACTTTTTGGACAAGTGGAATACAAAAAAAATAAATGGAGTACCTTCATAACCGTTTCTGCTTCGCAAACAGGTTACCAGCGGGTGGATTATTTCAAAAAGAAAGATTTGGTTTTAGCGGATACAATTTTAACGCAAGCGGTTGGTTTTGGAGATAAGGTTGTTTACGATGGCGTCACATATACCAATACTTCTTCGGAAGCACGTTTTGCTACTACAAAGGAAAAATGGTACATGGGTGCAACAATAAAAGGTGGAGCAAATTATAATATCAATACCCACCACAATGTATTCATGAATATAGGCTATTTGGATATTGCTCCCAAGATGAATTCTGTTTTTGACAATAATAACCGTGAATTTTTAGATATAAAAAATCAAAAAGTAAGTTCATTTGAAGTAGGATATGGCTATAAAAGTAAAAAATTCTCTTCCAATTTAAATGTGTATTATACTCTTTGGAAAAATAAACCACCGCAATTTACAGCGACAACGCCAGATGGAGACTCATATAACATTAATGGATTAGATGCACTTCACAAGGGAATTGAACTAGATTTCACTTGGAAAATTATTTCAAAATTATCATTTGAAGGACTCGCTTCTATCGGAGATTGGAAAACAATATCATCTAGCTTTGCAACTATTGTTGATTTAGATGGGAATATTTTAGATACAGTAGATTTCAGTGCTAAAAATGTTCATGTTGGAGATGCTGCGCAATTGCAGTTTGGAGGTGCTTTTCGTTATGAAATAAATAAAAATTTATACCTAAAGTTGCGCTATACTTATTTTGCCAAGAACTTTGCTAATTTTGACCCTACTGCTCTAACTGGCGTTAACAAAGACCGTGAATCCTGGAAAATGCCAAGTTATGGTTTGATGGATTTTAATTTTGGTTACGATTTAAAAGTTTGGAAATGTAATTTAACCATCAATGGCGGTGTAATGAACATTTTAAATGCAATATATATGACGGATGCACAAAATGGACTTGGTTTCGATGGTGCAACGGCTAATGTTTTTGTCGGTATGGGAAGAAGATATAATCTAGGTTTGAAACTTGCCATTTAATTTTAAATAAACAAATAAAAATAACACATGAAAAAAGTAATTTATGCATCCCTTCTTGCTGTTTTAATCAGTTTTTCTGTTCAGTCGCAAGCGGTTTTACCAACAAGTTGGAGTTTTACCACAACTATTTTACCAGTTGGTTGGACAGAATCTGAAAGCAATCTCTATTCGGCATCCGGAAATACACCTCCTGCAAAGAAATTCGATACAACGGGAGATAATTTGATAATCCATTTTGCTAGTGCACCTGGAAATTTAACGTATTACTTGACTGGAAATGGTTTTTCTGGTGGAACATTTACCGTTGAAGAATCTGAGTTTGGTACAGTATGGACAACCTTGCATGTATTTACTGCACCCCCAAGCGCAACGTATACAATGTTTACGGATGCTCCTTTATCCGCTACACGTTACATTCGATTTATTTATACGACTAAAGTTTCAGGTAACATCGGATTAGACGATGTGAGTATTGCAGCAGGTGCAGCAACTCCACAGCAGGAAATCAACGTTAAACAAGGCGCAACAACTATTTTGTCAGGTGGAACACAGATTTTGAATTCCCCATTGGCAACGATGACGCCAACAACTTTCTCCATTGAAAATGAAGGAACTGTGAATGCCTTGAATATCTCAAGTGCCGTAATTTCCGGAACAAATGCAAGTGATTTTACAGTAGCTTCTTTTCCTGCAAGCGTTGCAGCGGCAAGTGCTTCTAATTTAGTTGTGAATTTCACGCCTTCCGCATTGGGAAATAGAAATGCTATTCTTACAATAAATAGTAATGATGTAGACGAAGCTGCGTATGTAATTAACTTATATGGAGTAGGCGGAAATTTGGCTTCTGAGCCAACACTTCAAGCGACAAATTTGGTTTTTTCCAACGTTAAAACATACCGATTATCTGGAGCTTTTACGCCAGCAGCTGGAGCAGAAGGACACATTGTTCTTAGAAAGAAAGGTTCACCAATTACAGGAATTCCTGCGGATGGAACAGTTTACCAACGTGGTGATATTGTTGGAGATGCACAAGTAGTGCTTTCTTCTACTTCCACGAGCTTTGTTCCAAATAATATCGTAGCAGGAGAAACGTATTACTTTGCTGTTTTCCCTTACAACGGAACAGGTACGTTTAGAAATTATTTGACAACGACACCATTAGCTGGAAATGTTTCGACACCTGCAACAATGTTGCCTGCAAATTATTACGCAAGTATTGCAACTGGAAGTTCAACGTTTGTTGCAGATTTGCATAATTTGGTTAACCCGCACAATATGCAATTCTATAGTAACTATGGAAACTTTATGGTGAAGTATTTTGCAGCGAGAGATACTACTTTGGATAGAAGAGTAATCACATGCGTTTATTCGGGTGAAAACAAGATCTATATTGAACCGTTTGATTTTACAGCAAATGGATATAGCAGAGAGCACACGTTTTGCCACAGTTGGATGCCAACGAATCCAGCACAAAGTTTACCAGAATACAACGATTACCATCATTTATTCCCATCGAATCAAAACCAAGTGAATGCGTTGAGAAGCAATTATCCGTTGGGAATCGTTGTAACACCAACTGGTGGCTACCTAGATTGTAAAATAGGATTGGACGCAAACGGAAACACTGTTTTCGAGCCAAGAGACGAACACAAAGGTGACGCAGCGCGTGCGATGATGTACGAAGCAATTTGCTACACAACTGTTTCTGGTAATTTATGGGCTTTACCATCCAACATTAGCACTTCGATTCCTTATGGACAAGATCAGGCTATATTGAAACAATGGCACTTTAACGATATGCCAGATGGTTGGGAAATGTCTAGAAACGATTATATCGATTCCTTGCAGGATAATAGAAATCCATTTGTAGACAGTGTTGATTATGTATGTTATGTTAATTTTTCCAATATGAGTTATGAGGCACTTGGATGTGTCGCTTCTATTGACGAATTGTTAACGAAAGGATTTATAATGTACCCAAATCCAGCTAGAAGTGAATTGACTTTGCACATGGATGCTACTACAATTTCGAGTTATGAAATTATTGATATTCGCGGAAGAGTAGTTTTATCTTCTGATGTGAATAATCTTGTTGTCGTGAAATTAAATACTGCAGCTTTGGAGTCTGGTTCGTATATCGTAAAAGCAGTAACGCCATTTGGAATTGCGCAAAAATCGCTCGTTATTGAATAATGAAACGGGTAATTAACGCAATCTTACTATTAAGCATTGGAGCAGGTCTTTGGGCCTGCTCTTCTGTTTCCACTATTTCGATGCAAACCCAACGGGTTGCTGTAGATGAGCGCTTTTCTCTAAACAGTTCATTGGATAGTTTGATACAGCCGTATAAAGATTCTATGCAGCGCGAAATGGGTGAGATTATAGCGCATGCATCCGTTGATTTTATTTCCGCTCGACCAAATTCGAATTTAGGAAATTGGTTCACCGATGCGATTTTCACCAACCAAACACGAACCGTTCGCATGAGTGAACCAATTTTTTGTTTGTTCAACACCGGCGGAATCCGCTCTACCCTAAACAAAGGCGCAATTACGCTTGGCGATCTATTTAAATTGATGCCTTTTGAAAATGAAATTGTTTGGGTTCGAATGCCAGCTGAATCGTTGTCTGAAATCGAAGAATACATTCAAAAGTCTGGCGGTGAGCCGATTTCAAATGCAAAAATGATACAGGGTAAACTAGAATTATCCGGTTGGACCGAAAATACGACTCATTTTTGGGTAATTACTTCCGATTATTTAATGAATGGTGGCGATAAAATGTCATTTTTTGAGAAAAGAACTTCTGTTAATTTAACAGGAAAATTACTGCGGGACGCTTTAATTCAAGAAGCAAAAGTACAAGTGGAATTAAGAGAAGATACAACAGAGCGAATTAGTTTTTGAGATGAACAGAAGAAAATTTGTACGAAATAGTATACTCGTTTCCGGAGGAATAGTTTTCTCTGGTGCTGCATTTGCGGGAAAGACAAAAAACACATCCAGCAAACTTACTATTCTACATACCAACGATACGCATTCGAATATTGATCCTTTTCCGTCCAATCACGCCAAATTCGCGAACATGGGAGGTGTTTCCCGTCGTTTTGAATTAATAAAGAAAATCCGAGAAGAAGAAGAGAATGTTTTGCTCTTGGATGCTGGAGATATTTTTCAGGGAACGCCATACTTTAATAAATATGGAGGCGTTTTGGAATTGAAAATCATGTCGATTTTAGGCTACGATGCAGCAACCATGGGGAACCACGAATTTGATGGCGGAATGGACGGCTTCTTAAAAGCAACGGAATTTGCAAACTTCCCATTCGTGTGCGCAAACTATGATTTTTCTAATACCCTGCTTAACGGAAAAACCCAAGAAAATGTCATTATTCAAAAAGGATCTTTAAAAATTGGCATTTTTGGTATTGGAGTAGAATTAGAGGGATTAGTTCCCAAGGATAAATTTGGCGCTACAATTTACCGCGATCCAATAGAAGTAGCAAACCAACAAGCTGAAATTTTAACCAAAAAAGACTGCGACTTGATAATTTGTTTATCGCACTTAGGTTTTGAATATGCTTCGAATAGAGTTTCGGATAAGGTTTTGGCAAAAAGCACAAAAAATATCCATCTGATAATTGGCGGTCACACCCATACTTTTATGGAAAAAGCCTTTGAAGAGAAGAATCTTGAAGGGAAATCTGTACTAATTAACCAAACAGGTTGGGGCGGTTTATATATGGGAAGGATTGATCTTGAATTTCAATCGGAAAGCTTCACAAAAAAAAATACTGGAAAAGAAGTCGTAATTGTGCGCTGATTAAACAATAAATTGTAATCTTTACAGTTATTAAAACGTAATAAAAATAATATGAAAAATATTTTTCTAGGTTCAATTTTTAGTTGTCTTCTGTTTGCTGCATTCAGTCAGGAAGAAAAAATTATTGTAATTGACCGTGGTTCTGGCAAACAATACAAAAGTGGTCTTAAATCCGATCGGAAATTAGTAACGAACACTTCTGTGCTGAAATTCAGTCCTTTGCAAATGGTTGTTGGAGAAATAAATTTCGGCTACGAACGGAAGATTGATGAAATGTCGAGCATTGAATTTGAATTTGGACCTACACTATCTAATGTTGGATTGCGCGTAGAGGATAACCATTTTATCGATCCATTTGGCACAACCACCGAGGAAACGAGCAAAATTGGATTCTTTGGATCTGTCGGCTACCGTTTTTATCCGATGGACAATAGTAAAGTATTCAATGGTTTTTACGTTTCTCCCGTTTTTAAATACCGATTAATAAATTTTGGTTTGCGCGATTACTCAGAAAATTTGAAAGATACAAAAGGGAATGAAAGCCATGCCTATTTCACACTTAATTTTGGATTTCAGCGCTGGTTATCGGATAATTTCTCCTTGGACTTCTTCGGAGGCATTGGATTAGGATATGAAGCGCATTCAACCTATAACGTTGCTGTCGGATACGACGGTAATTCTCAATTGTATACGTATTACTGGGATAAAAACGTTTACAACGGCGTTCGATTCTTGGTAACAGGTGGAATTAAAATTGGAATTGGTAGATAGTTTAATTCCAAACCTAATAAAATTCTGTAAAACAAAAAACCTCGGTTACCGAGGTTTTTTTTATGCGCTATAAAACTAAATCTTATAAGTGAATCACCTCTCCATACGCAGCAGCAGCAGCTTCCATAATCGCTTCTGACATCGTTGGATGCGGGTGAACTGTTTTGATAATATCGTGTCCTGTTGTTTCCAGTTTGCGGATTGAAACAATTTCAGCAATCATTTCGGTTACGTTTGCACCAATCATATGCGCTCCAAGAAGTTCGCCGTATTTCGCATCGAAGATTAATTTAACGAAACCATCTTTTGCTCCGGCAGCACTTGCTTTTCCTGATGCAGAGAATGGGAATTTACCAATTTTGATATCTTTTCCAGCTGCGATAGCTTGCTTCTCTGTCATTCCTACAGAAGCAACTTCTGGAGAACAATACGTACAGCCTGGGATATTCCCATAATCCAATGGTTCAGGAGAATGACCTGCAATTTTTTCAACACAAATTATTCCTTCCGCAGAAGCAACATGCGCTAAAGCTTGCGTAGGCGTAACGTCGCCAATTGCATAGAATCCAGGGATGTTTGTTTGGTAAAAATCATTCACCAAAATACGTCCTTTGTCCACAACAATTCCAAGCTCTTCCAAACCAATATTTTCAATATTTGCAGCTATTCCAACAGCAGAAAGT
>CANJSS010000131.1 GCA_947476955.1 Flavobacteriales bacterium | reverse complement strand
GTGAACAGGAATACTTTCTACAACAGAAAATGTTAATCCTGCCGCTTCCACTTCATTTTTTCTTTTCATTATTTCGTCCACTTCCCACACTTGACCATTTTTAATATGGTGCAAAGCGGTAACTATTCCGGTTGCTCCCGCTTGACGCGCATCAGCTAATTTTACAGGATCATTTGGTCCGTACCATCTCCATGTTTGTTCCATAACTTTAGGTATATACTATTAAATACTATTTTTTAAACTCCGCTAAACGCGCTAAAACCACCATCGATAGGAATTACAACTCCTGTAACAAAAGAGGATGCATCATCACATAAATATAAAGTCGTGCTTACTAAATCTTCCGGTTCACCAAATCTTCCCATAGGAGTTTGCCCGATGATGGTATTTCCTCTGGCAGTCAATTCCCCGTTTTCAGTTGTCAATAATGCACGGTTTTGATCGGTCAAGAAAAATCCTGGAGCCAATGCATTCACACGAATTCCCACTTTTGAAAAATGTACTGCTAGCCATTGTGTAAAGTTAGATACCGCGGCTTTTGCACCACTATAGGCAGGTATTTTTGTCAATGGTGTAAAGGCATTCATCGAAGAAATATTCAAAATACTACATCCTTTTTTACCTATCATGTCTTTAGAAAAAACTTGAGTTGGCAATAAAGTTCCGATAAAATTTAAATTGAAAACGAATTTTATTCCTTCAGCATCCAAATCAAAAAATGTCTTGAATCCTTCGGTGGTATTTTGCAGGTCCTCTTCCAATAAAAATGGATTTGAGGTAGTTCCCAATGGGTGGTTTCCACCAGCACCGTTTATCAAAATATCACAACTTCCTAATTTATCATTTACTTCTTTCTTAGCCGCTTCTAATGATTCTTTTTCCAAAACATTGGCAGCAACACCAATTGCTTTTCCTCCAGCTGCGTTAATTTCATTTGCAACTTTATCTGCAGCTTCTTTTTTTAAATCTAATAATGCAATTTGGTGACCTTGTTTTGCCAAAGCTATCGCTAATGTGCTACATAAAACCCCACCAGCACCTGTTATTACTACTGTTTTCATCTAATTATTATTTTATTGATTGAATTAAGCTTAAAACTGCTTTGGTTTCCGATTCGATAGTTGCATACTCTTTGTCAGCCATTAATTGTTTGCTGATTAATTTGCTTCCCATTCCAACAGCAGAAACGCCAGCTTTAAACCATCCTTCGATGTTTGGTCTTGTAGTGTCTACACCACCTGTTGGCATGAACAACAATTTAGGGAAAATATCTTTAATTCCACTCAAGAAATCAGGTCCTAGCATGTTGCCAGGAAACAATTTGATAAAGTGTATTCCAGCATTTTCAGCAGTTATGATTTCTGTAGGAGTCATACAACCTGGACTGTATAAAATTCCTTTGCTTTTTAAAAATGCCGCAACTTCAGGAACAAATCCTGGACTGATGAAAAAATCAGCGCCAACCGTGAAATATTCTTCTGCTTGTTGGAAGTTTTTTATGGTTCCAATACCCAATAATAAATCAGGCATTTCAACATTTCTAATTTCTACCATTTTGGTGAAGTTACTCAAAGCAGTTTCGCCACGACTAGTATATTCAACCGCTTTTATTCCTGCTCTGTAAATCGCTCTTAAAACTTCTATTGTTACGGTTTCATCGGCATTGAAATACAACGGAAGCATTCCTTGTTGTACAATAGCGTCTGATACTTTTTGAATGGTACTCATACTTTATATTTTAACTTTAATTACTACTTTTTTTATTTCGCCTTCGCCAATCATTGGAGCATGAACATCTTCTGGAAAGAAAACGGCAAATTGTCCGTCTGTTAATTGGAAAAACATATCGGGTGCATCGCTAAAAAAACGAACATCTTTCTCTGGATTATTAGCCCCTTTTGGTTTTGCGCATTTTTCTCTTGGTTTCCAACCGAAGGTTTCTAATCCTCTTACACAAACTTGAATATCAATGTTTTTATCATGACATTCAAAACTTTCTAGACTCGCTTCTAGTGTTTTTCCATTCGCTGTATTAACAATTAGCATCATTCCTTCTGGAGTTTCTGAAACGCCTTCTGCAAAATTTGCCAAATCATTTTGGTGTAAAAACTCAAATGCTTTCGCAAACGAAGGATGTAAAATATAATATTTTGATGCGTTATTTAGGGTGTCTATTACCATACTTTATTTCTAAATTATTTAAATTTAAACTCTATTTAAAATTCCGTTTATCGTACTACTCTGCTTCCACTTTCTCCGTCAATTAAAGCTTTAATCTCTAGTACATTCGCTAGATTTATATCCCCCACAATCGAATGTTTTAGACAAGAAGCTGCGGTAGCAAACTCTAAGGCAGCCTGAGAATCATCTGGCCATTGAATCATTCCATAAATAACACCTGCCATAAAAGCATCTCCAGCTCCTATTCTGTCTATTATGTGACTTATATTATAACTTTTAGATTCAAGCATATCTTTTCCATTCCACAAAACCGCGCTTATTCCATTCGAAGAAGCATTCGCATCATATCGAGCTGTGGAAACGATTGTTTTCAGTTTAGGAAAAGTTTCCATCCATTTTCTAAAAACGATTTCCTTAGTATCCGAATCGCTTAGCTTTACATTAAGGCATTTCTCAGAATCTTCAACACCTCCTAGAAGCACATCGCAATATTTTACCAAATCAGGCATTATTTCGTTAGCTTTTTTTCCGTAATTCCACAAACTAGGACGGTAATTTAAATCGGCTGAAATGGTAAGTCCCATTCGGCTAGCAACAATCAAAGCTTCTTCGCAAACTTCTGCCAACTCCAAATTTAGCGCAGGAGTAATTCCAGACCAATGAAACCAATCGGCAGATTTAAAAATTGTTTCCCAGTCAATCATTCCTTTTTTTAGTTCCGAAAAAGCAGAACCAGTTCGGTCATACAAAACCTTTCCCGCACGCTCAGAAGCGCCATGTTCAAAATAGTAAACTCCTAATCGGCTTCCTTGAGTAACAACTATCGGTGCAACACCCAAAGAGCGCAACATATTAATAGAAGAGGAACCAAGTTCATTATCTGGAACCGATGTAACAAATTTTGTATCCATTCCTAATATAGATAAAGAGGCTGCTACATTGGCCTCAGCTCCACCATAATGCACATCCAAAGACTTCACTTGAGAAAGTCTCAAATAGTTTGGAGTAGAAAGTCTCATTAGTATTTCCCCGAAAGTGATAATTTTTTTTTCCATAAAAATAAAATTCGTGTTCGCACACGTACTCAGCAAATATATATAAAAAATTAAATAAAACAACAAAATCAAATAAAATAAATATATTTTTGTAAACAAATTTTAAAAAAAGATAAATACTGAACTGTAATGATAACGATAAAAAAGATTGCGGAAATTGCTAACGTTTCTCCAGGCACTGTTGATAGAATCATTCACAACCGAGGTCAGGTATCTCAAGAAAATGTTGATAAAGTAAATGCCATTATTAAAGAATTTGGATTTAAAAAAAACATATTTGCAAGCAATCTTGCCTTCAATAAAAAATTTAATTTTGTAGTTTTCTTACCTAAGAACGATGGTTTAGAATATTGGCAAGCTCCCCTTGATGGAATTGAAAAAGCTTCGGAGGAATTCAGCAGGTTTGGGGTTTCCATTGATTATCATTTTTACAAATACGATTCTGCTTCCTTTAAAAAAATGGCTGCTAAAGTGCTCGAATTAGATTGCGACGGTTTGTTGTTTGCCCCTATTTTTAAAGAGGATTCTATTCTTTTTCTTGATGAATTTAAAAAGAAAAAAATACCCGTTGTGATGATTGATTCCAATGTTAAAGAAATTGAAGGAGTTTCCTATATTGGGCAGGATGCCAATCAAAGTGGATATCTTGCAGGAAGACTAATTAGCTTTGGAAAAAAAGAAGAAAATAAAGTTTTGATTATTAAAATAACTCGTGAAATTGAAAATACATCTGTATATCTTCAAAGAATAAAAGGTTTTTATTCCTTTTTTGAAGACCATGAAGAGCTTACCAATTTTAAGTTTACCGAAATAAAAATTAAAGATTCTGATGTAAAAAAATTAGATACAAAAATGTTTGAAGGAGTGGATAGTGTTTTTATTCCAAATTCTAGGATTCATATTGTAGCCCAATTTTTAAAAGAAAAGAACATTAAAGGCATCCGAATTGTGGGTTATGATTTACTTAAAAAAAACATTGAATTTCTTGAAGACGGAACTGTTGATTTTTTAATAAATCAAAAACCAGAAGAACAAGGTTATCGAGGAATAAGCCACCTTTATAAAAAATTAGTTCTTAAAGAAGAAGTGGAAGAAATCTATTATATGCCATTAGAAATTATAATTAAAGAAAATTATTCTAGCAGTCATTAAGTTTATAATTATTGTATCGTTACATAATGTTTATAAAAAAACCATCTGCATTTCTGGAGATGGTTTTAATTTAACTTTATAAAAACTCTTATTTTTTAACGCTATATTTTGCAGTTCTTGCATCTTTGATTATTCCTTTCCAGTTTAATCCAAAACCAAAATCATATACATTTCCAGTTGCATCTTGATACGGAATCATATCATGCGGAACGTCTTCAAATTGTTTTTCAACCGTTGACATATTAATAGGCATTTGCAAAGGCAACAATCCTGAAGGTTCTGTTTTACCAGAAATAATATCCATTAAAGCTTCGACTTGAACTCCAAATTCTCCAACAATTGCATCCACCTCTTTTTCGAATTCACCAAAAACCATCGGATTAGAAATATTTATAGAAACAATAACTGGTTTTCCATTCATCGCTTTTTTGGTGTCTAAAATGGTATTTAAATCTGTATACGAATTCGATTTTGATGTTTTATTCAAATAAGATCTATTGGTAATTGTTGGATCAACAACTGTATCTCCAGCGGCTATACTTTCTGCTCTGGCATCTACGGCAGTATATTCTTTTAACTGCAAACTAATTGGCACATAGCCATTTCCTCCAGCTTCTCTATCCGCTTTACTGTATCCACCACTAATTGGACTTTTAATAAATACAAGAGCAAAATCGGCTTTCGTTGGATCATCGGTTACGGTATAGTATTTTTTAATTAAATCTAAATTAACTGGATATTCGATTTTTTCTGGCGAAGGTTGTCCAAAAAAATTAATCCCTGCTGGAGTAACTCTTTTTGGAACATATACGGTTTTCCCTTTTTGTATAGGCAACGTTTTGTTTTGATTTTTAATCATCACAATCGACTTTAATTGCGCCTCATAACCTGCTTTCATAAATTCTGGATTCCCTACAATCGCTTTAGTTTCAGAAGGGTCTAAATAAGCATTTTCAAATAATCCCACTCTAAAAATATTCAAAAGCAATCGCACCGCCGATTTCTCAAAACGATTTCTCATAATCGATTCACCTTGTTCTTTTACCCCCATTTCGTAGGCTTCAAGCACGGGTTTAATATCATTATTACCGCCAAATTGATCTACTCCAGCCATCATCACTTTGTAATGTCTATCGGCTATACTTAATTTTTCAACTCCCCAAGATTTACCAGCAAAAACATCTGGTGTAGGCCCTTCATTTGCTGTTATCAACCAATCGGTGCAAACTACGCCATCATATCCATACTTGTTTCTGAGCAAATCAGTAATAATATATTTGCTAAATCCATTACCCACATTTTCTCCGTTTTTGGTGTCTTGATTATACGAAACTGTATAATAAGGCATTACTGCCGAAGCTTTTTTAGTTTTTCCATTCAACTTAAAAGCCCCTTCTAAAAAGGTTTTCAGATGAGTTTCGAAATTATTTCCAGGATAAACGGCAAATTTTCCATAAGCAAAATGCGCATCACGACCCCCTTCTTCCGGTCCGCCACTTGGCCAATGTTTCACCATGGCATTCACACTTTGATTCCCCCAACCGTCATAACTTTCAATTGCATTTGGAGAGGTTTGAAAACCATCAACATAAGCTCTTGCCATATCAGTTGCCAGTTTTGGGTCTTCGCCAAAAGTACCTACAAAACGATTCCATCTTGGTTCTGTGGCCAAATCTATTTGAGGCGACAGCGCCGTAGAAATTCCAATGGCTCTGTATTCTTTTGCGGCAATAGATCCAAATTTTTCTGTAATTGATGGATCAAAAGTCGCCGCTAATCCTAATTCCTCTGGCCATTTTGAAATGGACCCACCAGAACCCACATTATATTCAGCATTTTTATTTGCTCCATTTCTTGGGTCTGAACTATTATTAGACGGAATCCCCATTCCGATTCCTTCGACTAAAGCTTGTATATTATTATTCCAAGTTGCAGCAACTATCGGACTTTCGACAGAAGTCATTAACACATGACGCAAATTATCTTTGGTTAAAAAAGCAATTTGTTGATCGGATAAATCAGTCGATTTTGCGCCACTTTTAGAAAACGGTTTTTCATTATAAGTTCCCGTAAACATTCCCACTTCCTGAGCAGGAATAGATTGATGGCGGCTGTATAACATTAATCCTGCTATTTGCTCCACAGTCATTT
>CANJSS010000130.1 GCA_947476955.1 Flavobacteriales bacterium | reverse complement strand
ACATCCTTCGTTGATTTTAGGCTATTTTCAATTTTAGAAAACACCTCTGGCTCACTGTACATAAGGGCCAAGTCTTCCAATTCACTTTTGATGGAATACAATCCTAAACGATGGGCCAGTGGAGCGTATAAAAATTTCGTTTCAGAAGCTATTTTTAGTTGTTTGTCAGCCCGCATGCTTCCAAGGGTTCGCATGTTATGCAACCGGTCCGCAAGTTTGATTAAAACCACTCGAATATCATCGGAAATTGTTAAAATCATCTTACGGAAATTCTCCGCTTGGATAGAAGCATTCTCGTCAAATACTTCTGGTATTTTTGTCAAACCATCAATAATCAAGCGTACTTTGGAACCAAAAAGATCTTCAACATCTTCTAGTGTAATATGCGTATCTTCAACCGTATCGTGCAATAATGCACACGTAATAGCAGTTGCACCCAAACCCATTTCTTCCACGCAAATTCGCGCAACTGCAATTGGATGGTAAATATATGGTTCGCCAGATTTCCTGCGCATATCTTTGTGCGCTTCAACCGCTACATCAAATGCTTTCCGTATCATTCGTGTATCTTCTCTCGAACGATCTTTTGTGGCGCGCAGCAAACCCTTAAAGGCATTCAAGATTTCCTTGCGTTCCTTCTCAATGTCGATATTCAGGAATTCTGATGCTACTTTTGACATTCTTTTTTAATCGTTTTTTGAT
This sequence comes from Flavobacteriales bacterium, assembly GCA_947476955.1. GTDB lineage: Bacteria > Bacteroidota > Bacteroidia > Flavobacteriales_D > Crocinitomicaceae > M0103. Next base: position 6,051 of record CANJSS010000130.1, on the reverse strand, counting down.
GGAAGCACTTTTGCGGAAACTTCACCAAAACCGACACGTACGCCATCTTTCTCGCAGTGTCCACGTAAAATAACAGTATCTAAATCCTGAATAAATTTACGCTCAGAACCATCATTTAATTTCAATGGTTTCGTTCCTTTCCAAGCCAATTCCAGCATCGAACCGTAGGAGTCTTCCGTTGGACCAGAAATCGTTCCGGAACCCATCAAATCGCCACCACGGATATTACATCCATTTACGGTATGGTGCGCAAGTTGCTGAACCATATTCCAATACATGTATTTAAAATTGGAACGACTAATTACCGTTTCAATACTGTTTTCTGGCCGAATAGCAACTTCCAAGGCAATATCGTAGGATTTTAAACCTTCGTATTTTAAATACGACAAAACTTCAGGATGTTGCTCCGGCGAAGGAACTTTAAATGGCTCCAATGCATCCAATGTAACTATCCAAGCAGAAATAGAGGAAGCAAAATTTTTCGCTAAAAATGGTCCTAATGGCACATATTCCCATGTTTGAATATCACGAGCAGACCAATCGTTAAAAAGCACCATACCAAAAATAAATTCTTCTGCTTCCGCGGTAGAAATGGAATCTCCCAATGGTTTTCCTTCAAAAGTTATAAATGCTGTTTCCAATTCAAAATCCAAATTTCTACACGCGGCGAAAATTGGATCTGCCGCTGGATCTGGTTTGATTTGTCCTTTTGGACGGTAAAATGCTTCTCCAGAGAGAATCACGGAACTCGCTCGTCCATGGTAACCAACTGGAATCCATAACCAATTAGGCAATAAAGCATTTGCTGGATCTCGAAACATTGTTCCAACATTAGTAGCATGTTCTCGGGAAGAGTAAAAATCGGTGTAATCGCCAATCTGAACAGGCATGCACATTTCTACTTGAGAAATAGGCATCAAAACCTGAGCTACATGGTGTTCATTCACCTTTAAATCATCAAAATCTGCTTGCAACAATTTGGAAATTCTATTGCGTAAATCACGCGTTCCCTTTTTACCTTTTTGCATCATTCCATTCAAATAAGCAGCATCAAAATCTGCTAATTCAAAAGGTAAATTCTCGAGGTAACCCAAAACAAAAAGCGTTTTCAAATCGAGTACAAAATCACCAATCCTTACACCAACTCGAGGTGTCAATTGCGCTGTTTTAAAAATTCCGAACGGTAAATTTTGAATGGGAAAATCAGAATGAACCGGTACTTCAACCCAAGAAGTTAACAACGGATTATTTGCAGAAATATTCATCGAAATGCGTATTTTAGTTTTGTTTTTTTCTTTGTGTAATTACTTCCGAAAGGTACAGATTTAAACATTAAATCGAAAGTGCATAATATCGCCATCCTCCACGACATATTCCTTGCCTTCCACTTTAAATTTACCAGCATCCTTTACAGCATTTTCAGAACCTAAAGTAGTGAAATCACTATATTTCATCACTTCAGCTCGGATAAATCCTTTTTCAAAATCCGTATGTATCACACCTGCAGCTTGAGGAGCAGTCATTCCTTTTGTAATTGTCCAAGCGCGCACTTCTTTCACTCCAACCGTAAAATACGTTTGCAACTGCAATAGAGCATACGCTGCAATTATGAGTCGATTTACGCCTGGTTCTTCTATACCCAATTCGTCCAAAAACATTTTTCGTTCGTCGTACGTTTCCAGTTCCGTGATATCCGATTCAATTTTAGCACCAATAACCAAAACTTGTGCGTCTTCATTTTTCACCGCCTCTTTAACTTGTTCCACGTATGCATTTCCCGAAGCAACAGATGCTTCATCCACATTACACAAATATAAAACAGGTTTAGCCGTAATCAATTGAAATTTCTTTACGATTTCGATTTCCTTCTCGTCAAATTTTAACGCACGAACGGAAACACCTTGCTCCAAACTTTCCTTTATGCGGTGTGCCAATTCATTTTCTTTCAAAATGTCTTTATCTCCGGATTTCAGCACACGCGCCAAAGCTGCAATTCGTTTTTCAACCGTTTCTAAATCCTTCAATTGTAATTCAATATCGATGATTTCTTTATCTCGGATAGGATTTACATCGCCATCCACATGGATAATATTTCCGTCATCAAAACATCTCAAAACATGAATAATTGCATCGGTTTCTCGAATATTTGCCAAAAACTGGTTACCGAGTCCTTCTCCTTTGGATGCGCCCTTCACCAAACCGGCAATGTCCACAATTTCCATCGTTGTTGGCATAACGCGCTGCGGATTTGCCAATGCTTCCAGTTTCTCCAAACGTGGATCGGGAACGGAAATAACACCGATATTAGGTTCTATCGTACAAAACGGAAAATTTGCCGCTTGTGCTTTAGCATTTGATAAACAATTAAAGAGCGTAGATTTCCCAACATTCGGAAGCCCAACAATTCCACATTTTAAAGCCATGATAATTTATTTTCCACAAAGGTAATTAATCAAAAGGAAGGAACATAATTCCGCAGCTTGGTTTTACCATTTTCTTGTATCTTCGTTCCCTAATTTTAGCACATGAAACGAATCGTATTCCTTATTCTAATTTTTCATTTGGGAGCAAAAGCTCAAACAATAGACTCCATTTTCATTCGAAATATTTATAACGAAGCATTAAGCAACGGCCATGCTTATGAAAATTTACGCGAACTATGCAAGGATGTCGGCGCACGACTTTCTGGTTCAGCAGAAGCACAAATTGCAATAGAATGGAGCCAACGCAAATTAGAAGGTTATGCATTCGATAAAGTATACCTGCAAGAAATAAAAGTTCCACATTGGGAACGAGGAACAAAAGAATCTGGTTGGTTACAATCAAAAAATGGCACACTTACAAAAGTTTCTTTGCTTGCACTTGGAGGTTCAACCGGAACAAACGGCATTTTAAAAGGAGAAATTATAGAATTTAAACATTTAGACGACCTAAAAAAAGCAAAACGAGGACAAGTAGAAGGAAAAATTGTCTTCTTAAATCAAGCAATGGATGAACAGCAGATAGTTACCTTCAAAGCCTATGGCGGTTGCTATTCAATTAGAGGAGAAGGAGCTATTGAAGCAGCGAAACTCGGAGCAAAAGCAGTTGTGATTCGTTCTATTGGAATGCCTATAGACAGTCATCCACATACAGGATCAATGCGTTATTCAGAAGAAATAGAGAAAATTCCAGCAGCAGCAATTTCCACTCAAGACGCAGAAAATCTCGCTAAAATGCTCGAAAATGGAAAAATAGAATTTATTTTGGAAATGGATTGTCGCTCTTTCCCCGATGCCATTTCATATAATGTAATAGCTGAAATTACGGGCACAACAAATGCCAATGAATTCATCACTTTTGGTGGACACTTGGATTCTTGGGATACGGGAGAAGGTGCACACGACGATGGCGCTGGCGTAATACATTGCATGGAAGCATTGCGCATCTTAAAAACAATGCGCTACAAACCAAAACATACGTTACGACTCGTTTTATTCATGAACGAAGAAAATGGAAATATGGGTGGGAAAACCTATGCACAATGGACAAAAGAACGCGGGGAAATTCATATTGCGGCATTGGAAAGCGATCGAGGTGGCTTTTCGCCAAGAGGATTTAATTGCGATGGAACAACCGAGCAAGTGAAAACCCTGGAAAGTCTGGCTTTTCATTTTAAGCCCTACGAACTACATATTTTTGAAAAAGGATATGGCGGTGTAGATATAGGGCCACTAAAAGAAACATTTCCTGGAATTCCACTTTTCGGATTTGTGCCAGATTCACAGCGCTATTTCGATTTTCACCATGCTCCAAGCGATGTATTTGAGAATGTCAATAAACGGGAATTAGAACTTGGCTGTGCCGCTAATTGCGCTATGATATACTTACTCGATAAAAATTTATAATACTGGAAAAAGGTTGATTTCATCTTTTTTTTGGGCATTCCTCTATCGAGTCAGGCTATTCGTTTCTATCTTTTCTGAAAAAAAAAGGATAAACACTTCTATCCTTAACGCAACATTAATTACTTCTTAGATACTATTTTACAGCAAAATAATAGTTAAGAGTTGACTGCCAAATTCATTTCTATTACCATGAAAAAATAATGTATAAATTACTATAAACATGTGGTGTTAATAAAATCATTAAGGAACGCAGTGAAATAGAACTAAAATCCCTAATTTTGCAATCTACAAACACGATTTAGCATCGTAGGATGCGTTTACTAAAGAAAATTAATTGATATGGTTCAAGACATTTTTGAAAAAATCAAAAACAACAGAGGTCCAATCGGACAACACGCAAAAGAATCTCACGGATACTTTACTTTTCCTAAACTGGAAGGCCCTATTGGACCTCACATGATTTTCAGAGGTAAAAAACGATTGAATTGGAGTTTGAATAACTACCTAGGATTAGCTGATCATCCTGAAGTGCGAAAAGCAGACGCAGAAGCAGCAGCAGAATTTGGTTTTGCATCGCCAATGGGAGCTCGAATGATGAGTGGTAATTCTAACTACCACGAGCAATTAGAGGCTGAATTATCTGCATTTGTTCAAAAAGAAGATACTATTTTATGTAATTTCGGTTACCAAGCTACACTTTCAGCAATAGACTGTTTAGTTGACCGAAGAGATGTAATCGTGTACGATGCTGAATCACATGCTTGTATCTTGGATGGCGTGCGCTTGCATATGGGAAAAAGATACGTTTTCAAGCACAACGATATGGAAGATTGCGAAAAGCAATTGGAGCGAGCAACAAAATTGGCGGATGAGCAAGGTGGAGCAATATTAGTTATTACAGAAGGTGTTTTCGGAATGCGAGGAGACCAAGGAAAAATAAAAGAAATTGTTGAATTAAAGAAAAAATTCAATTTCCGTTTATTTGTAGATGATGCGCATGGAATTGGAACGCTAGGAGCAACGGGCGGTGGAGCTGGTCAAGAACAAGGCTGCCAGGATGGTATCGACGTTTACTTCGGAACATTTGCTAAATCATTTGCACTAATCGGTGGTTTTATTTCAAGCGACGAGCAAGTTGTAGAATATTTAAGGTATAACATGCGTTCTCAAATTTTTGCAAAAGCATTGCCTATGCCTTTGGTGGTAGGAGCTTTGAAAAGATTGGAATTGATGCGAAACATGCCTGAATTAAAGGAAAACTTGTGGACAATTACAAATGCTTTGCAAAAAGGATTAGTTGAAGCAGGATTTAATATTGGTGAAACAGATACATGCGTAACACCTGTATATATGAACGGCTCTATTCCAGAATCAACAAACTTGATATACGATTTACGCGAAAACTATAATATTTTCTGCTCCATGGTGGTATATCCAGTCGTACCTAAAGGAATGATAATTTTACGTTTGATTCCTACAGCAGTGCATACCTTGGAAGATGTAGAATATACAATTGATGCTTTCAAAAAAATCGTAGGTAAATTACAAGCTGGAGAATATGTTTCAGATAAAATTGCTTCGGTTTAGATAAAATTGTGAATTTTTTTTAAACATTCTTCTTCCGTTTTCAAGGATTGAAGGCAATGAAATTTAAATATTAAAATTACTAACAAAATACATACTTTAGAAGACCAATAGAAATATTGGTCTTTTTTATGCCATGGAAAACGTACACCCGCATATTGCGCATCTTCTAAATTGCATTGAACTAGAGGAGAAAGAACAAGCTAAACGCTATCAATTAGATGAACAGCACAGTTTAAAATCTTTAAAAGCAGAAGGTTTAGCAATTCATCCAATAAAAATCACACGCAAATCTTTTGGTTATGCTGAATATCCGGAAATTGGGTTTCGAATTCCATTCCCAATGGATTCCAATTGCTTTAAAGATGGAATGGCCATAGAATGTTTTTGTCAGGGTGAAGCGCCAATTAAAGGAATTTTGTTGCAACTGGATGGTAAACAAGGTGAATTTAGATTGTTTGCCCCAGATTTCCCGGATTGGATAGAAGATGAAGGAGTTGGTATAAAATTAACACCGGATACCCGCACCACAACACTGATGCGAAAAGGATTGAATGAAATTCAGGAAAATCCGAGAATT
>CANJSS010000129.1 GCA_947476955.1 Flavobacteriales bacterium | reverse complement strand
CATGTTCCAAAAATCAGATTGAATAGATAAAAATGTAGCTAGATTGTTAATAAACTTGCTAAATACATCTAATCTTTATTGACTTTAATAAACGTAAATTCTATATTTGCGGGCTTAATTAGATAACTAACTATATTTACGAATATGCGTAATAAAGGATTTTTTTGGTTTTTAACGATTTTATTGACGGCAGTGTGCCTTTACCAATTATCGTTTACATGGGTTTCAAATTCTGTTGAGAATAAAGCGGAGAAGGAAGCGAATGAGAGAGTAGCAGCATTGAAGATGGAAGCTGCTAAGTCGGACAATATTGGTTACCTGCCAAACAATACCTCCGTTAATTTTAAAACACAGCCGGAAGCAGAGGAACTTGCAAAATCTGCCTTCATCAATCAAATTTTGAAAGAAAAGTCGGACACGAAAGTTTATCCCGTTTTTGGTTCTACGTTCTCTGAAACAAAGAAAAGAAGTTTGGCTTTTGGTTTAGACCTTGTTGGTGGTATGAGTGTTACACTTGAAATCGCACTTCCAGAGTTGGTTAAAAACTATGCGCGCAATCCACGTGATATCCAGTTCAAAAAGCCATTTGATAGCGCATTGCGCAAATCTGAAAATGGAGGTGATTTTATTGCTATTTTCATTAAGGAAAATAAACGAATCAACAAAGGAATGCCAGTTGTGCGATTATTCTCAACATCTGATTTAGATGGTTTAGGATTGAAATCTTCCGATAGCGATGTAGAGAAATTCTTGAAAAACATCGCTTCTTCCTCTATGGAAGGTGTAGAGCAAATAATGAACAAACGGATTAATCAGTTTGGTGTTGCACAACCGAATATCCAAAAAGATCCTTCCAACAATAGATTGTATATTGAGCTTCCAGGTGTTCAAGATGAAACAACTGTTGCGAACAAATTACAATCTACAGCAAATCTTCAGTTTTTTGAAACGTATTTCCCAAGTGAAATTGGAAGCCAGTGGCAACAAGCAACAGTAGTTTCTAGACAAAAAGAAACGAAAGAAGTTGCTGCTGCAGTGGTTAAAGATTCTACAGATTCAACGAAAGTGGAATCGTTGGAATCCATGACTTCTTTGGGCGGTAATCAAAAAGGATTAGCAGATTACGTTAAACCAGCTAGCGATTATGCTGTTGGATACGTTGAATCTGAAAATAAAAGTGCTGTTGATGCAATTTTAAAACGAGCAGATATTATGAGTATTTTCCCAGAAGATGTTCGTTTTATGTGGTCTTCAGATTTAGAGCAAGTTTCGAACGATGGAAAAGAAAAAGCTTTCGTATTATACGCTATTCGTTTACCTGAAAATGGTAAAGCCAGAGTTGGTGGAAAAGATATCTCTGTTGCTTCAACAGGGTACGATGATCAATCTGGAAAAATTACGGTAGATCTTACTATGACAGAAGAAGGTTCTGATAAATGGGCAGAAATGACTTCTGATAATGTGGAAAGAATTGTCGCAATTACCATGGATGAAGTTGTCTACAGTGCGCCTCGTGTAATCAATGCAATTACAGGTGGAAAAACGCAAATATCCGGAACATTTACAATCGACGAAGCAAAAGATTTGTCTGGTTTGTTAAATGGTGGAGCTCTGCCTGCACCATGCGTAATTGTAGAACAAACTAAAGTTGGGCCAACAATTGGAGCTGAAAACACACGTGCTGGTTTGATATCTTTTGGAGTTGCACTTGTAGTGGTATTTGCTTATATGTTTTTCTATTACGGAAAAGCAGGTTTGGTAGCAGATATTGCATTGTTGGCAAATATCATCTTTATCTTTGGTTCATTAGCGTCCTTTGGAGCTGTGTTAACTTTAGCGGGAATCGCAGGTATCGTTTTGACAATCGGTATGGCTGTTGATGCTAATGTCTTGATTTTCGAACGTATTCGAGAAGAACTTACAAACGGCAAAGAAAAACAAGCAGCAATTGATGAAGGATACAAAAAAGCATTGTCTTCTATCTTAGATGCAAATATCACTACTTTATTGACTGCGATTGTTTTGAAAATATTCGGTTCAGGTCCAATTGAATCTTTCGCTACAACCTTAATCATTGGTATTTTCACATCTGTTTTCGCTGCATTGGTTATTTCTAGATTAATATTTATCTGGATGATGAATAAAGGAATGGATATTAGTTTTGATACCAAATTAACAAAAGGAGCATTTAAAAATATCAACTTCGATTTTGTTGGGAAAAGAAAAATATTCTACGTGATTTCTGGACTTTTAATTGTTGGTTCTATTGCTGCACTTTCAACAAAAGGGATGAGTAAAAGTATTGAGTTCTCAGGTGGTAGAACCTTTGGTGTTAAATTCGATAAATCCGCAAAATCAGAATTAGATTATCTGCGCGATAACCTTACTAAAGTTATGCCAGGTTCTTCCATTGATTTGAAAACGAAAAAAAATAACTTCTTCGTTGAAATTACTACCAATTATAAATTGGAAAATGAATCTGCTACTGAAGAGGTTAAAACGAAGCTTAAAACTGCTTTGAACAATTGCGAAGCAAAATTAGGAGGATTTGAAATTCTAGAATCTCGAAGCGTTTCGGCCTCTGTTTCTAAAGAGTTGATTTCCTCTTCTATGATTGCAGTGCTTTTGTCTTTGATAATCATGTTTGCCTACTTGTTATTCCGATTTGGAAAATGGCAATATTCAACCGGAGCCGTATTAGCTTTAGCGCATGACGTGATCATTGTTCTGGGTGCATTTGCAGTTTTGAATGGAATTTTACCTTTCAATATGGATCTTGACCAAGCATTCATCGCAGCAATTCTAACAGTAATCGGTTATTCTGTAAATGACACTGTAATTGTTTACGATAGAATTCGTGAAGATCTTACGTGGAAACAAAATGTAAATCAAAAAGATGAAATTAATGGTGCATTGAATTCAACGCTTTCCAGAACAATCAATACCTCTGCAACAACTTTCGTTGTATTGTTAGTGATTTTCCTAATGGGTGGTGTTGCAATTAAAGGATTTGTATTCGCACTATTAATTGGTGTTGTTGTTGGTACGTATTCTTCAATTTGTATTGCTGCTCCAGTAATGGTTGATATGACAAAGAAAATTAATGTGAAGCAGTAAATTTACTGTTCTGAAATATGGTTTTGAAAAAAGAGCCGGCAGTAATGTCGGCTCTTTTGTGTTTAAGAAATTGGAAAGAAAAGACTATTTTTCTAAATTGGTTGCTAGTAAGATTGTTGAGTAGGGTACTAAAGAAAGATTAATGGCAATTTCTTTTAGAAATGGATGATCTCGTTTCTTTCAGACCTGCGCAAATGCTGGTTCAATATCGTTCGTGCATCGCGATCCTCGGAAACTAAATCGATGAATTGTTTCCAGTTTTCTGGTGCAAGTCCCTGAAAGTGATACGGCGCAAAACCGAAACCGGAAATACTTCCGCGCTCCACTAAAACTAGACTTTTTTCGCTTTTATGGCGCCCTTTATCGACAATGTAAAAACTCTCGCCGTTGAACGATAAATTGTTGATGAAACTTTGCACTCTTTCGTTGTAATCTGTCGCTGTTTCCGCTTGAATGCAAGCTCCAGAACATTTCTTAATGGAATAATGAAAACAAGCGGATTGAGTAGGGTACAAGTCGCACAGTTTTTGACAAAGCGTATATTTTTCGCACATTTTATCGATGTATGCACTGGCTTCTTTTTTTGTGGAAAATCGTAGGATTGGATTTTCTGTTTTTTTCGAAGTTAAAGCAATATACAGTTGAATATATCCTTTTTCATCAATTCGATCAAATAACCCATATGGAAATTTACTTTTCTTCAATTTCTGGTTGTAGCTGGGCTGCAAGGATTTAATAAGTTGTGATTCCGATAAAAGAGCAATTAATTCAGAGCCGGTTAGATCGTATTCAATGCGCGAAATTTCGGCCATCATCTGCGTACCTTTCTTGGTTTTTGAATTCCGAAGGTGCTGGTCAATTCTATTTTTAATGTGCTTACTTTTTCCAATATAAATCAATTGGTTCAAGTCATTAAAGAATTTGTAAACGCCTGGTTTGTTTGGAATTTCGTCCAAATTTTCTAAATCGAGATTCGGATGTAGTATTTTTGGATTTACCTCCTGCTGAATGAATTTCTGCAAGTTATCCGGATCTTTTTCAAAAAGTAAGGTAAATAGATGCGCTGTAGCTAAAGCATCTCCTCCAGCGCGATGGCGACCAACAATTTCAATTCCTAGATTGCGCGATAATTTCCCTAAACTGTAGGATTCCAAACCAGGAATAACATAACGAGAAGTGCGCACTGTGCATAAATGCGGACGACGGTAATCGTAGCCGAGCGTTCGGAATTCATGCCGCAGAATCCCGTAATCGAAGCCAACGTTATGCGCAACAAAGATACAACCTTCTGTGAATTCAATGATTTCTTTGGCAAGTTCATAAAACTTTGGTGCATTTGTAACCATTGTATCACTAATTCCGGTGAGGCGAACTATAAATTCCGGGATTTTCATTTCAGGATTTACCAAACTGGTAAATTCACCTATAATGTTGGTGCCGTCGTGTTTGTAAATCGCTATTTCAGTGATTTTGGACGCTTTAGGGCTTCCTCCAGTTGTCTCAATATCAACGATTACGTATTGCATTTTCACACACAAAGTTACGAACTATATAAGTTTCTCTTGTAGATTATTCCGTTTCTTTTGATAAATAGTTATTTTGAAGTAACTTGGTATTCACTAAATTATTAATTGAATAATTAAAGGTGATTTTAATGAATAATTAAACGGCATATTCTATCTAATTTGTATGAAGAAAATTACTACACTATTGCTATTATTTCTTGCTTTTACAGCAAAATCTCAGAGTAACTTAACTATTTTTAATAACAACGGCCAACAGTTCTATGTCATTTTCAATGGTATAAAGCAAAATTCGGTTCCTATGACCAATGTTTCGGTAGCAGCAATAAAAAATGGTGCATATTCTGTGAAATTGATATTTTCGGATGGAAAAACACCCGACATCGATAAAAATTTCATGCTTGAAGAACCAACCGATATTACCGCTCGCGTTGTTCAGAAAAAAGGGAAATTGAAATTACAAATGATTAGTTCAATTCCAACAAAAGGTGCATTAACTGAAGGAGACTTTGTAATCTACCGCCCAAATAATTCAGCAATATTCAGCGATGCAACTTCTGGAAATCAAACCGTTACAACGCAAGAAACTACTACCATTACTACAACCAATTCAACGAATGGAAATGCTGTTAATACAACGAATAATTCCCAGGGAACCACTGGAAATACAACTATTCAACAAAATACTTCGAATCCAAATTCTATAGGTCAAAATGGTTCGGTTAACATTCAAGTGAATGGTGGAACTGCAGGACAACAAACCGAGCAAGTTGGACAAGTTGGAATGAACGTATCTGTAAATGGCGGAACAGCAGGACAACAAACCGAGCAAGTTGGACAAGTTGGAATGAACGTATCCGTAAATGGCGGTACTACAGGACAGCAAGCCGAACAAGTTGGACAAGTTGGAATAAATATTTCAGTGAACGGAGTATCCACAGGACAACAAACCGAGCAAGTTGGACAAGTTGGACAAGTTGGAATGAACGTATCCGTAAATGGCGGCACTTCAGGACAGCAAACGGAGCAATTTGGGATGAATGTTACAGTGAACGGAGGAACCACAGGACAGCAAACAGAGCAAGTTGGTACGAATGTTACAATCAATTCGCAAGATCCAAATACACTTAATGGATCGGTTAATACTTCGGTAAATGTTAACGGAAATGGAACAACCAATTCAACCAATGTCGGCACAACAGTAACGCAAACGACCACAACGACATCCGTTACGACTAATGGAACGAACATAAACACCAATACAAACCAACAAAATACCAATACTGGAACTGTTCCAATGACAACCAATTCCAGTAATTCAAATGGAAATACGACGATTTGTACTAAAACACTTAACGATGTTGTTGCATTTGTAGAAGATATTAATTCAATGACATTCGATGATGATAAAAAGGAACTTATTTTAAAAGATTTGAAAAATCATTGCTTGACGGCAGCGCAAACCTATAAAATCATGGAGACTTTGACTTTTGAAGCAGATCGACTGGAAATTGCCAAATATTTATTTGATCGAATGCTGGATAAGGAAAACGGAAAAACACTATTGCCTTTATTTACGTTTGACTCTACCAAAATGGAATTCAGAGAATACATGCGAAAATAAAAAGTACGAAAACTTTTAAAGCAGCAGATTAAAGCAGGAGTTAAAAGCTTCTGTTTTTTTTTGTGGTATATTTTTTTGCTTGTGTTCATTTCCTTAATAATTAGACAGGTAGTTTTGTTTTGTAAAATAGTTGAAATCTCTTGTGTTTTAGGCAAAATAGTAGTCGGATTTGTTTGTAAATTTGACGCATGAAAAAATCTAATTTGCTCGTGCGCGCACTAAACGATTCCTGCCCTAATTGTGGCGAAGGAAAGGTTTTCTTACCAAGTAAAGGATTGTTCAAATTGCCGGAGATGCTCGAAAAATGTGAAAAATGTTCCTACCGATTTGATAGAGAACCAGGTTATTTCATCGGAGCGTTGTATATCAGTTACGGTTTGGCTGTTTTACAGGGAATACTTGCGTTTTTCACGTGTTATTTTGTCTTCCCATCCTTGTCGACCTTTTGGCAAGTCATGTGTGTTTTATGCGTATTATTAATTTTCGCGAAAAAGAATTATAAGTTGGCGAGAATTTTCT
>CANJSS010000128.1 GCA_947476955.1 Flavobacteriales bacterium | reverse complement strand
CGATACATCCAAAAATAAAAGGGCTTTATCCAATTTTCTTTCTCGTTTGCACTGGCATTGTCATTTCATGCAGAAGTTTGAAGATGAGTGTCGCATGGAGTTTGAAAATGTAAACAAAGCATACGACGCGCTCGTGAAACCGCGCAATCCAATTTTTATCCAAGCGTGGCAAGAAGGAAAAACGGGCGTTCCAATTGTGGATGCGTGCATGCGCTGTCTGGTGGAAACGGGCTACATCAATTTCCGAATGCGCGCAATGGTTGTTTCGTTTTTTGTATTTAACCTTTGGCAAGATTGGCGCGATTTACACTTTCTAGCGCGGCAGTTTTTGGATTATGAACCCGGTATTCACTACCCGCAAATTCAAATGCAATCTGGCGTAACGGGCATCAACACAATTCGTATTTATAATCCAGTGAAAAATTCAGAGGACCACGATCCGGAAGGTCTTTTTATCAAACGTTGGCTTCCGGAATTAAAACATATTCCCGCACATTTGATTCACGAACCGTGGAAATTGAATGCAATGGAGCAGGAGTTTTACCAATGTAAAGTAGGAATTGATTATCCAGAACCAATTGTAGATGTGGATAAAACAAGGCAAGCGGCTAGCGATATCGTTTGGAGCTATCGTAAAAAGGACGAAGTTAGAGAGGAAGGAAAACGCATTTTGAGTAAACACGTAAGCAACCCTTCACACTTTAAAACTCCGCGAAAACGAAGTGGAAATTCTGCTAAAAAGAAAACAAAATGAGTGCGCCGATTGTCTACTATGTAGATAAAAGTAAAACTAGAATTAAGCAGAAAAAAGATGCAAGAGAACGAAGAAAAAGTGTTGCGGCTAATTTTAGGAGATCAATTGAATGCGGCTCATTCTTGGTTTCAAACGGTAAATGCAAAACATACGTATGTGCTTTTGGAAATGCGTTCAGAAACAGATTACGTGCAACACCACATTCAAAAAGTAGTTGGTTTTTTTGCTGCAATGCGATCTTTTGCTGATTTATTGGTCGCGAAAGGTCACCACGTTATTTATTCTAAAATTAATGAAACTAAGCACATAACTTTTTCGGAAGCTATTCAAGCGCTTGTTTCGAAGCATGCTTTTGATCGATTTGAATACCAAGAACCTGACGAATACCGCGTTGACCAGCATTTTAAACAGTTAACAAAGGAATTAAACATTCGAGTTGCTCTATTTTCAACGGAACATTTTTTTACCAAGCGGGAAGATTTAGCAACGCTATTTGCAGGAAAGAAAACGTTTGTCCTGGAAAGATTTTACCGCCAAATTCGCGCCAAAGAATCCATTTTAATGCATGGCGATCAGCCGCTAACGGGACAATGGAACTACGATGCGGATAATCGCAAGAAAATCCCTGCAAAACATACCGTTACACAACCTTTTCTGTTTGAAAACGATGTCACTTCCATCTTGGAAGAAATTGAAATTGCCGGAATCAAAACCATCGGAAAAATAGAAGCGAATCGTTTTATTTGGCCAGTATCACGCGAACAATCACTGGAATTGTTAGAAGCATTTGTAAACGATTATTTACCGCTATTCGGAACGTTTGAAGACGCTATGACAACAGAATCGTGGTCGGTTTACCATTCGCGACTATCCTTTTCGATGAATTGTAAATTGCTTTCGCCGCGAGAGGTAATCAACCGCGCAGTGGAAGAATGGCAAAATCGACCAACAGAAATAAGCTACAACCAAGTTGAAGGGTTTGTCCGACAGATTTTAGGATGGCGGGAATTTATGCGCGGAATTTATTGGGCTAAAATGCCAGAATTTGGCTCGCTTAACTTTTTAAACCATACGAACGCTTTGCCAGATTGGTATTGGACGGGAAATACAAAAATGAATTGTTTGAAGAGCGCCATCGACCAATCGTTGGAAAAGGCGTATGCGCACCATATTCAACGTTTGATGGTGACAGGAAATTTTGCGCTTTTGGCTGGAGTTCATCCAGATGCACTAGACAGCTGGTATTTAGGAATTTATATCGATGCTCTAGATTGGGTGGAGATAACGAATACGCGCGGAATGAGCCAGTTTGCGGATGGCGGAATAATCGGAACAAAACCGTATGTGAGTTCTGCAGCATACCTGCATAAAATGAGTAATTATTGCCAACATTGTTACTACGATAAAGATAAAAAAACAGGAGATAAAGCCTGTCCATTCAATAGTTTGTATTGGCATTTTCACCACCGACACACCAATAAATTAGCCAATAATCCGCGTATTGGAATGGTATATAATCTTTGGAAGAAAATGGATGTAGAAAAGAAAGATACACTTTTGGAACAGGCTGAATACTACTTAGAAAATATAAATTCACTATAAATGAAACGTTCAATAGTTTGGTTTAAAACGGATTTGCGCGTTTCGGATAATGAAACCTTGGTGCGTGCAATTGAAAAAAGCGATGAAATAATTCCAGTGTATTGCTTGAATCCTTCACAGTTTGAAGAAACGGAATTTGGCTTTAGGAAATCGGGGAGTTTTAAAATGCAATTTTTATTGGAATCTTTGCAGGATTTAGATACTAACTTGCGAAAGTTAGGATCTGGATTAATTTTACTGCATGGAAAACCGGAAGAGGAATTATGCAAATTAGCAGCTAAATATGGCGTTCATGCTGTTTTTTCTAAAACAGAAGTTGGATACGAAGAGAAAGAAGAACAGGCAAAAGTGGAACAAGAATTGTGGAAAATAAACTGCGTACTAGATACCTATAGCACCAGTACGCTGTTCCATGCCGAAGATTTGCCTTTTACCATCAAAAATATTCCAGATGTTTTTACAAATTTTCGCCAGAAAGCAGAGAAAGATGCGCATATTCGAAACGTTTTTGAAAAACCAGTTGCTATTCCTTCCATTCATATTCCATCTCTGGAATTACCTGAACTTACAGCGTTTAATCTTCAAAAAATCCCTAAAAATTCAAAAGCTGTCCTAGATTTCAAAGGTGGAGAAACGAGTGGGCTAGAACGAATTCAATATTATTTTCACGATTCCAAAGCAGTTTCAAACTATAAAAAAACACGCAATGGTTTGATTGGTGCAGATTTTTCTACTAAATTCTCGACTTGGCTAGCTTTGGGATGCATTTCTCCCAGAATAATATATAAGGAACTGAAAAGATATGAGCTAGAAAATGGTGCGAATGATTCAACATATTGGGTGCTTTTTGAATTGCTGTGGCGCGATTATTTTCGCTTCATGGTAAAGAAACACCAGAATAAATATTTTTTATTCAACGGGATTAAAGATGAAAAAAATACTGCAGCGCTAATCGATTTAGAGAAACTAAATACATGGAAAAATGGGGAAACCGACAATGATTTTGTAAATGCTAATTTAGTGGAATTGAAACTTACTGGATTCATGAGTAACCGGGGAAGACAAATTGTTGCCAGTTATTTCATCAACGAATTGGCGCTGGATTGGCGCTATGGTGCAGCATATTTTGAGGAGCAACTAATTGATTACGACGTGTGCAGTAATTGGGGGAATTGGGCGTATCTTGCTGGCGTTGGAAACGATCCGCGCGGAAAACGTGCTTTCAATATGGAAAAACAAGCGCACGAATACGATCCGAAAAACGAATATAGAAATCTATGGTTGGAGAAATAAAGCAAATCCATTGGCAGGAAACTGATCTTGCAGATCTGGAACAACGCTACCGCGGAACGTTTATTAATTCTATCGGTGGATTCAAAAGTGTGTGTTTGGTTGGAACGAAAAACACAGCGAATCAATCCAATTTGGCAATATTTTCATCCCTTGTGCATATCGGTGCAAATCCACCTTTGGTAGGATTGGTGTTTCGACCGGATTCAGTAGAAAGGCACACGCTGGAAAATATCCTCGAAAGCGGTTTTTATACCATCAATAATATTTGTGCGGAATTTGTGCCAAATGCACATCAAACGGCAGCACGCTATGCTAGAAATGCATCTGAATTTGAAAATTGCGGATTAACCGAAGCCTACAAAAGTCCGTTTTTTGCGCCTTTTGTTGGAGAAGCTACCGTTCAGATGGGCGTTGAATTCAAAGAATCTATTCCGATTTCAAGTAACGGAACACTACTCGTAATCGGACAGATAAAACACGCTTTTTTTCCAGAAAACTGCTTGCACGAAGATGGTTTTTTGGATTTGAATAAAGCCGGATCGATTACCTGTGCAGGTTTGGATGCTTACTATTCAACCGAACCAATTGGTCGGTATTTGTATGCGAAAACGGATCGCGTACCAACAATTTTAACAAAGGAGAAATGAGAAAATCAACAACTGAAAAGGAAGATACATATTGCTATTACAGCGATTTACCTTCGCCAATGGCGTATGCGCGCATATTAAAAGCACCTCAAAAACCTGCGTTTACAGAGGAAGACATCGATCGGGTCATCGAAATGGCTTGGGAAGACCGTACGCCATTTGATGCCATATTCAAGCAGTTTGGATTAAAGGAAGCGGATGTAAAAGCCTTGATGAAAAAGGAATTGAAATTTTCGAGCTACAAAAGATGGCGAGAACGTGTTGAAAATTGCCAAACGAAACATGCACACAAACGCTCTCCGGAAATTGATCGCTTTAAATGCAACTTACAGCGAACGATTACGTTCAACAAAATTTCCAAACGCAACAGGTAAGATGTTTCTATTTAAATTTATTCCGTTTTTTGGTAGCTTTTTAATTGCTGTTTCTCTGCTCGGACAAGCGCAAAAAATCGATTATTCGAATACGGATAACTGGGCAGTTTTACCTGGCAATTATCCGGCTGAAATGGCGAGATTCGGTTCGAAAAGTGTAAACGATTCGGTAGATGTTTTCTTTGTTTATCCTACAATTCTAAGCGACAATAAGGATCTAAGATGGAATACTCCAATTGACGATACAATTCAACGAAAAGAAATTTTAGGCGGAGCAATCGCGTTTCAAGCTTCGGCTTGGTCGCAAGCGGGAAATATGTATGTACCATTTTACAGACAAGCGCATTTGCGTTCGTATTCTGCGCTGGAAAATGGTGGAAGGGAAGCGTTACTTTTTGCTTATGAAGACGTGAAAAATGCGTTTGCGTATTATTTGGAAAACTTCAATCGTGGCAAAGGAATCATTCTCGCTGGACACAGTCAAGGTTCTACTCATTTATCTTTTATTTTGCGCGATTTCTTTGATAATAAGCCTTTACAAAAACAATTGGTCGCAGCGTATTTGCCAGGAATAGGAATAGATAAAGAACTATATGAAACGGTTCCGCTGATGGATTCGGCTAGTCAAATTGGTGGTTTTGTAACGTGGAACACTTTTAAACGAAAAACCGATCACGAGCAGTATAAATGGTACAAGGAAAAAGCGGTAATAAATCCGGTGACTTGGAATTATGATTTGGTTGGTTTGCGCAGGCTGCACAAAGGATTTTTATTTTCCAATGGTAAGATGTATCACCAGAGTTTTACAACGCATCTTGGAAATGGTATTATTTGGATTACAACGCCGCATTTTCCATTTCGCTATTTAGCATTCACGATGAAGAACTACCACGCTGGCGATGTTAATTTATTTTGGGAAGATATTCGGTTGAATGCACTGTTGCGCAGTGAAACATATTTGAAAAATAAACAAAAACGCTAATTTTTTTCCAAATTTTCCAATCGTTCCATTTCTTGAATAAGTGATTCTGCCTCGGCAAATTTCCTATCGCTTTCACTTCTATTGGTGGTAGAAAGTTTATGTGATTCCGACATTAACTTGGCATACTTTTCTTGAAGAATTTCTAGTTTTGATTTTTTCTTAAACAGACTAAACATAGTGTGATTGGGATTTTCCTGTGAATAATATAACTTATCGAACAACGGATATTCCGCCATCGACATGTAAAATCTGACCTGTCATCCAAGAGGATTTGTCCGATAAAAGAAACGCAGCCATTTCCGCTAAATCTTCCGGTTTTCCAATTTTCTTTAAAGGATGACGCTCTGCATTTGCAGCAATTTTTGCATCGGTACTCAAATATTTCGCTGCTAAAGGTGTATCTGTTATCGATGGTGCAATAGCATTTATGCGAATAGATGGCGCTAATTCGGCAGCCAAAGCACGCGTTAATCCTTCGATCGCTCCTTTTGAAGCAGCAACTTGACTGTGAAATGTGAAACCAGTTTGCACCGCTACTGTTGAAAATAAAACGATGGAAGAATTTTCAGATGCTTTTAACTTCGGCAATACCGCTTGAATAACTTTAATTGCACCAGTTACCTGAAAATCGAAATCTTTTGTAAAATCCGCCGGTTTGATGCGGTGAAAAGGAGCAAGCTGAATACTTCCTGGAAAATACACCAAACCATCCAATTTATCCGGAAGAAAAGAGAAATCTAAATCGTCATCCAAAACATTTAAATGGTGGTAGGAAACTTCCATTTCTTCTTTGCTATCAGAGAAGAAATAGGTTGAAAATACATTGTTTTTAGATTTATCTAAAATGTGTACGAGTGCTTTTCCAATGCCGGATGATCCTCCTATAATTAAAATATTTTTCATGTTTCGAGCGGTTAATACGGTGTAGTATAATAACAATCGTTTCACGAATTTGTTCAAATTCCCATTTTTTGTTAAAGTTAGAAGTGGCGCATTCGAAAAAATAATACCTTTAGTTCAAAATTAAATAAAATGAAAAAATCGTATATCGTTATTGGTGGAATCTTACTTTTGGTAATCATCGTATTCTTTGCTTACAGAGGTTCTTACAACACAGCCGTATCGTATCAAGAAGATGTTGACAAAGCATGGGG
>CANJSS010000127.1 GCA_947476955.1 Flavobacteriales bacterium | reverse complement strand
TATCAGAGTGCCCACGACTGGATTTTTTACAAGAACCAGTTCTGGGACGTGCAGTGGATAAAAGCATCTATTTTTCGGTGAAAAACCAGTTACTTTTCCTTTTTTTAATCTTCATTGAAATAAATTTCATTTGCTAAAAAACGGAAAAGCACCTGTCTTCCGATCAGATGCTTTTATCAGAGTGCCCACGACTGGATTCGAACCAGCACACCTAATGGCACCACCCCCTCAAGATGGCATGTCTACCAATTTCACCACGTGGGCGGAATTTTCTCCGTGTGAATTTCGTGCAAAGATAATCCTTTTTAGAAATGAGAAAGCTGTTTTAATAGACGTGCTTCAAAAAAGTCAAGATTTTATACCAATTGAATTCTATTTGGTTTTTGTCGTGAATCCGATTTTCCTTTTAGTATTTATTCGGCGGGTTTGCCTTATATTTGTTTCTTTTTATACATGAAATATCCAGTAATTTTTACTTTTTTGATTGGGCTATCTTATTGTACAGTCGCTCAGACGGATAGCCTAAAAAGCACATTAAAATCCATCCAAATTTCCGGGTTTTTAGACGTCTATTATGGCTTCGATTTTAACCAACCTCAGAGTGAATGGAGACAGCCATTTTTGTTTAATTATAACCGACACAATTCTTTTAGCTTGAATTTAGGTAAGATAAAGTTTTCTGTAGAAGATTCTTCTTATAGAGCTTCTTTGGCTTTTCACACCGGAACCTACGTGAATGATAATTATTCCAGTCAATTAGGTTTACTAAAAAGCGTAAGTGAAGCGTCAGTTGGTTTTGCTTTGAATAAGAATAAAAAAATGTGGTTGGATGTTGGGGTATTACCTTCCCATATTGGTTTTGAATCTGCTATTTCGGCGGATAATTGGACGCTTACTCGGTCAATACTAGCAGAAAATTCACCCTACTATATGGCGGGAGCAAAAGTTACATTTAAACCTACCAGTAAATTGGAGCTTTCAGCTATTGTTTGCAATGGTTGGCAGGTTATAAAGCGTTTAGACGGAAATTCTTTACTTTCTTTCGGAAGCCAGATTATTTTAAATCCAACTAAAAAGATCTCTTTGAATTGGAGCACTTTCATTGGAACGGACGATCCGGATTCTACGCGACGAATGCGTTATTTCAATAATTTTTATGGTAGTGTAAAGCTGACGAAGAAATTGTCTTTTATAGCTGGTTTTGATCATGGGATGCAACAAGTGTCAAAAAAAAGCAACGCGTATCACTTTTGGCATAGTACAGTTTTGTTAGCTAGATACACGTTTAATTCAAAGTTTGCAACAACATTTAGAGCGGAATATTATGAAGATAAAAATTCCACTAAAATTGTAATCCCAACATTCAATAGTTTTAATGCATCTGGCCTTTCCCTGAATTTTGACTTTACACCCTTTCCGGATGTGTTTTTCCGAATCGAGTCGCGCTGGTTGAATAGCCGGGATAAATTGTTTACAAAGCAGGATTCTTTTGTTCGGAATAACCTATTTATCGTTGCTTCTTTGGCGATTAAATTCGCAAATTAAACAGCTGTATTTTCCTCGCTAAATCGCACGTCTTCCATGAAAGCTTGTTTTGTCATTTGTCCAATTTCCAGCGTGAAATAACCAAATTCTTCCGAAATAACGCCTATCAACTGGTATATTCCTTTTCCATAGAATGGATATTTTCGTGCGGTTTCAGGGAAATGAACCGTGTCGATAATATCTCCGTCTGCGTCGATAAATGTTCCGAAAAACATCGTTTCTCCCTTGCTTGTTCGCGATTGTTTGAGTGCAACCAAATATCCATAGGTGTTAATCTTTAAACCTATAAATTGTGGGATTTCTTTTGCGCGTGTATGTAAAGGAATTGTTTCTGCTAGCAATTCGAAAGGGTTACACAATGGAAAGCCGAGTAATTCCATTTGTTCAAAAGCCAATTCTAAAGTCGATTCAGTCAAAGACGGCAGTTCAAAGGTTTTACGCTCTTGCTCAAATAATAGGGGAACAGGCACTTTGTCTTTTACCCGATTATGGTATAAATGTGCTTTCCACAGGAGTTGTTTTCGACTTTCTGGAAAATCGCGCAGGCCGCCAATCCGAATGATTAACACCAATTGTTCTAGTGGAATATACGTGCGTTTCACCAAGTCTTCAAAATCTAAAAACACACCATATTTTTTTCGTTCCGCTAAAACAGAAAGAATGAGTTTACTTTCTATTCCGCTGACTAGGATAAATCCTAAAATCAAGTCTTTTCCGCTTAAAATACATTCGTACGAACCAACATTAAGCGATGGCGCAAGAATTGTTGCCCCCCAGTTTCGTGCTTCGTGCACGTAAATTTCTGTACGGTAATAACCACCAAAGTTATTGATTGTAGCAGTCATGTATTCCAATGGATAATATGCTTTTAAATACAAACTTTGGTAACTTTCCACCGCGTAAGAAGCAGAGTGACCTTTGGAAAATGCGTAGCCGGCAAAACTTTCTATTTGGCGCCAGATTGTAGTGATTACAGCATCGCTAAAGCCTTTGTTTTTGCAGTTTGTAAAGAATGCTTCTTCCACTTTTGTAAATTCACTGCGCGAGCGAAATTTTCCCGACATTCCGCGGCGTAAAACATCCGCTTCGGCTAAAGATAATCCACCAAAATGGTGCGCTACTTTTATAACGTCCTCTTGATATACCATTATACCGTACGTTTCAGGCATTATTTCCTTTAAAATCGGATGCGCTTCTTTTCTTTTTTCTGGAAAGCGATGCCGCAAAATATATTCCCGCATCATGCCAGATTGTGCAACGCCAGGACGAATAATGGAACTCGCAGCAACCAATCCAATGTACGTGTCGACTTGTAATTTTACCAATAGCATGCGCATAGCTGGTGATTCAACATAAAAACAACCGATTGCCTTTGCCGAACGTAGCAATTCTTTGATTTTTTCATCGTGTTTGAAATGCGAAATATCGTGGATATCGTGCGGTGGATTTTCCGGTTGGTTGTAGGTGATAATTTCTAGGGCATCGTGAATTTTTCCTAATCCGCGCTGACTCAATACATCGAATTTAAATAAACCAACATCTTCCGCTTCTAGCATTGAAAACTGCGTTGTCGGATAGCCTTTCGGTGGTAAAAACGTACCGGAAAACCAGGATATTGGTTTCTCACTGATTACAATCCCGCCAGCATGCACGCTCAAATGGGAGGGAAGTCCGTGGATGTAATTACTGTATTTCAAAACCAATTGCGAAAGTTGATCGAGTTGTGAAACTATAAATTTGCGCTTGCTTAAAAGATCAATTTCTGATTTTGGTAAACCAAATACTTTCCCTAATTCGCGAACGGTTGCACGGTATTGAAACGTATTGTAGGTGCACAATAACGCCGCGTTGGGATGTCTGTGGAAAATATAGCGCGTGATATCGTCGCGGTCTTTCCACGAGAAATCGATGTCAAAATCTGGCGGATTCTTGCGGTATAAATTAATAAAACGTTCAAAGTATAAATCGAGTTCGAGTGGATCAACATCTGTGATGCGCAATAAATAGGCAACGATACTATTAGCGCCACTTCCCCGTCCGACGTAGAAATAGCCTTTCGAACGCGCGTAGGAAGTAAAATCCCAAGTCACAAGAAAGTAGGAAAGGTATTCCTTTTGCGCAATTATTTCAATTTCCTTGGCAATTCGATTTGTAATTTCCTCCGTAACAACGGAGTAACGATATGCAATTCCTTCGTGTGCTAATGCGGTTAAAAGTGCCAGATCTTCCGCTTTACTTCCCGAGTATGTAGCGCTATTTTGTGGTGTAGCAGCTTCTCCAAAAGCAAAATGGATGGAGCAGGAGCGAAGTACTTTTTCCATGTTTTCAAACAGTTGTGGAAATTCTGTAAAACGTTCTTTTAGTTCTTCAAAGGGAACAAGTTTTTCATTTTCATTTGCTTGATCTTCTTCTGAAAGTTTGGATAAAAGCACATTCTTTGCCATTGCACGCAGTAGGCGATGTGTGTTGAAATCGCGTTTGTGGCGAAAGATCATTGGTTCTAAGGCCAGCATTTTTTCGAACGGAATTTTTCCTTTTTGCATTTTTAAGCGGTTTAATTCACTTGACTGCACACCAATCCATTCGTTTTCAGAGAGTTTTTTTGGCTGTTTTCCTTGCGGATAAAGTACGATGCAATTTCCGAGATGTGGCGGACGTTCCGGAAATTTTTTCTGTTCGTGTAAATGCACCGATAAAAACTGGTTTGCCTCGTGAAATCCACGGTTGTTTTTGGCTAGAACAGTATAGCAATGATCGATGCCATTTCGAATCTCAATACCAACTATTGGTGCGATTTTTTGTTCCTGAGCGGATCGAACGAATCCCAATGCTGCCGTTGTTGTGTTTATATCTACCAGAACCACTTGTGTATAACCTGCGTCTTTCGCCCATTGAATGAGTTCTTCGGGAGAAAGAATACCGTATTTTAAACTATAATAGGATTTTGTGAACATACGTCAAACTGGGAAATCTGGATTTTTAAAATGGTGTAACGGAGTTGTATTCCGAAAGTGCTTTTTAACTTTCTTCTAAGCAATATTCTTCCTTTACAATCGTCTATTGGCCAACAGCGGAGGCGGTTCTCCATTAAATGGATTGTACCGACCAATTGTTTTTGCATCCAATCCAATTGCGCGCAAAACAGCACGATCACCAAAACGCAGACGGATGTTGTCCATCGCAGTATACAGTTCCGTGTAGCGCGTACCGTAATCAAATAGATTGAGTTGGTAATTTCCCGAAACCAGCGAGCTGAAGCGCACGCCAATCAATCTAACCAAAAGCCTTCGGTTGTACAACCGTTCAAAAAGTTCTGCAACAAGTGGCAATAATTCGTGGTCGGCAGCGGTGTATGGAATGTGCTTTTGCAGCGTTTGCGTTTGAAAATCGGAATAACGAATCTTTAGCGTCACACAAGCGGTTAATTTATTTCCACGGCGCAATTGAAATGCTAGGTTTTCAGCCATCGCAGCCATAATTCCCTTGAGCTTCGCAACATCAATTGTATCTTGTTCAAAAGTGCGCTCGGTGGAAATAGATTTGCGTTCGTTGTACTGTTCCACTGGCGAATTATCAATTCCCTGCGCCTTTTTCCAGATACCCAGGCCATTTTGTCCCAAAGCACTTTCCATCATTTCAAACGGCATTTCCTGAATTGTTTCAATCTTTCGAATACCGAGATTACAAAGCGTTTGATAGGTTTTTAAACCAACCATCGGAATCTTGCGTACGGACAGAGGCGCCAAAAAACCTTTTTCTGTTCCGTAGTCGATGCGCATTTGGTTGTTTGGTTTTGCTTCTCCAGTTGCGATTTTTGATACCGTTTTATTTTGTGAAAGTCCAAACGAAATCGGTAAACCCGTTTCTCGAATAATTCTTTCCCGTAGCTCGGAAGCGTATTTCATCGTTCCGAAAAATTTGTCCATACCGGAAAAATCAATGTAAAATTCATCGATGGATGATTTTTCGTAAACGGGTGCAGCCTCGCGAATGATTTCTGTCACAAGCGCGGAATAATTTGTGTACGTATGCGTATTCCCCTTAATTAGGATCGCCTCCGGACACCGTTCTCTCGCCATTTTCATTGGCATAGCGGAATGGATACCAAACTTGCGCGCTTCGTAACTGCACGATGCTACAACTCCGCGGTCGGTGATGCCTCCGATAAGAATCGGTTTCCCATTCAAACGGCTATCCAATAAGCGTTCGCACGACACAAAAAAGGTGTCGAGATCCATGTGTGCAATTGAGCGTAAACCAGCCATTATTCAATAAATTAATTAAAAATAGTGAAGGCTGCATATCGTAAATAAGTGAAAGATAAAACCATAGAAATATAGCTTTACTTTGTCTCCGTTCTATTTGCAAAAATACACCTTTATTTGTTTAAAAGATTAAAAAGTAATCAACAAAAGATTAAAAAGTAATCAACAATTAATCGCAAAAAAAGGGAATAACATCGTAATCAATTTACGTTCAGTAAGGGGACGATTTATTTTTCTGAAAAAAGGCAGCTACTTTTCACTAATATTTCACCAATGGCTATAGAAAATAAAAAAAATAGCAAGCGGTAAAAAAAACGTAAGCACAAACAATTGAACCCACCACGTGTTATAAAAATAGATGAAACAACCCATCAATATCGTTTGGTTTAAACGCGATTTGCGCTTCACAGATCATGAGCCGTTGCAGCTTGCACAACAGCAAGATATTCCTGTATTTATGGTTTATTTTTTTGAGCCTTCAGTGATGCAATACGACGATAGCGACGTGCGACATTGGCGGTTTGTTTATGAATCGATTCAAGAAATGCAGCAGAAGTTACAGGGTTTAAACGCTCAGATTTATTGCATTCACGGCGAGGTAATGCCTGTTTTGGAAAAATTAGCCGATAATTATGCCATTCAACACATTTATTCGCACCAGGAAATTGGTAATAAATGTACGTATGACCGCGATAAATTGGTGCAAGATTTTTGCGGAAAGAATGCAATTAAATGGCAGGAATCGCAGATGCATGGTGTAATTAGAAAGTTGAAATCCCGAAGTACTTGGGATAAACGCTGGATGGAAACCATGACGCAGCATCCAAAAATGGTTCAAGAAGAAGGGTGGAACATTCTTGCGCTTCCAACAGCTTTTTACGCTGAAATAAAAGGAAATCCGCTAGACGAAACAATTACTACCCGTAATAAAAATTTTCAGCCGGGTGGCGAAAGCTATGCTTGGCGGTATTTGAAAAGTTTTATACACGAACGCCACGTAAATTATAGCAAACATATTCCCAAACCACTTCTGAGCAGAACCGGTTGCAGCAGATTATCTCCTTATTTAGCATACGGAAATATCAGCATGCGCATGGTGCATTTATATGCGCAACAACATTACGATACATCTAAAAACAAAAGGGCTTTAGCCAATTTTCTTTCCCGTTTGCACTGGCATTGTCATTTCATGCAGAAATTTGAAGACGAGTGTCGCATGGAATTTGAAAATGTAAACAAAGCATACGACGCGCT
>CANJSS010000126.1 GCA_947476955.1 Flavobacteriales bacterium | reverse complement strand
CAATACTTCTCATTTTAGAGATGCTTCAGATTTATTTTCTAAAATTGAGCATTTTCATTATTTTTCTGCAGAGCAAGCATTGAAAGATTTTCCGCAAAAGGCAGCGCAATTCGATGTGATAATTACAGCATTGCATGCCAATACTGTGCGATCCAAAAATAACTTTGGATTTGGGGAAAAGTGCAAAGAATTTTTAGCAAAACTGCCTGAACAAAAAGAAAAGATTCTCCTTCTTTTCGGAAATCCACTGTTGCTGCGACACGATTTCAACCAAAAAGAATTGGATGATTTTGATGGTGTCATCGTTGCGTATGAAAATAATAAATACACTCAAAAAGCTGCAGCACAACTTGTTTTTGGTGCAATTCCAGCACTCGGGAAATTGCCTTTTTCAGTGAGTAAATTATTCCCTAGGGAAACTGGCATTCAAGTAAAATGGGGCGGTAGACTAAAATATTCGCAACCAGAGGAACTAGGTATTGATCCCGAAAAACTTGCGGAAATTGATCGCGTTGCAGAAAACGGTTTGAAAAAAGGCGCTTTCCCAGGTTGCCAGATTGTTGTAGCAGTAGAAGGGAAAATAATTTATCGAAAAAGTTTTGGAACACAAACCTTTAACGACCAAGATTCCATTCAAAACGACGATATTTACGATATTGCATCCGTTTCAAAAATTGCTGGCTCTACGGCAGGAATAATGAAATTACAGTCGGAAGGGAAATTTAGTTTGTCTAAAAACCTAAGTGATTACATCCCTGAAGTGACCGGTTTTGGAGAATTCGGTTCCATTTCAATTCGAGAAATGATGGCGCATCAGGCGGGTTTGGTGGCGTGGATCCCATTCTATAAAAAAACATTGAAAAATGGTGAATTGAATCCAAAAATCTATACAAATGAAAAAAAATCTAATTTTGAAAAACAAGTTGCTGAAAATATTTGGATCAGAAATGATTTTGAAGATACGCTTTACAAGCAAATTTTAGCAAGTGGATTAGGTGCAAAAAAATACCTCTACTCCGATTTGGGGTATTATTTCATCCGAAAAATCATCGAAAAACAATCGGGGAAGGATTTCCAGGATTATTTGACCGCTGCGCTTTACAAACCAATGGGATTGATGCACATGCGCTACGAACCACGAAAACATTTTCCGCTGGATCAAATTGTTCCAACTGAAAATGACCAGGTTTTCCGTAAACAGTTGGTACATGGTTTTGTGCACGATCCAGGCGCAGCAATGCTTGGTGGTGTTGGCGGGCACGCAGGACTGTTCAGTAATGCAACCGATTTGGCTGCGATAATGCAACTTTTTTTGAACAAAGGAATTTATGGAAATGTTACGTATTTGGAACAAGATATCGTTTCGGAATATACCAAAGCGCAGTTTTCTTCCAATAGACGAGGGGCAGGTTTTGATAGACCTTCTCCAGGCGGAGGCGGACCATGCCACGCGGATGCTTCGCAACAAAGTTTTGGACATTCGGGTTTCACAGGGACTTTTGTTTGGGCCGATCCGAAAGATGGCATAAATTACGTTTTCCTCTCCAATCGGGTGTGTCCGGATCAGGAAAATTGGAAAATTCGCGATATGAATATCCGAACAGAAATACAAGGAATAATATACAAAGCAGTTTCAACAAGAAAACAGACTCAAAATACTAACGAATAAGTCAAACACTAAAATGAAAATAGGAATCGTATTGTATCCAACTTTTGGCGGAAGTGGCGTAGTAGGCACAGAATTAGGAAAAGCGTTGGCGAAAAAAGGCCACCAGATTCACTTTATAACCTATTCGCAGCCGGTCCGACTCGGAAGTTTCAGAGAGAATATTTTTTACCACGAAGTAGCGGTAAGCGATTATCCGTTGTTCGAATACCAGCCGTATGAAACGGAATTAACGAGTAAAATGGTGGATGTCGTAAAATATGAACAGTTGGATTTGTTGCACGTTCATTACGCGATTCCCCACGCTTCAGCGGCGTATATGGCAAAACAGATTTTAAAGTCGCAAGGAATTACAATTCCGTACATTACAACGTTGCATGGAACCGATATTACATTGGTTGGAAAAGACCCTTCTTTTGAGCCTGTAATTACTTTTTGCATCAATGAATCCGATGCGGTTACTGCAGTTTCTGAAAGTTTAAAAAGAGATACCTACAAGCATTTTAATACCACTAGAGAAATTCACGTGATTCCAAATTTTATTGCTCCGACAATAGGAATAAGCAACGCATCTGCGGAAGTGAGACAGAAATATGCCAAAGATGGTGAACGAATTTTATGCCATGTTTCGAACTTCAGAAAAGTCAAACGGGTGGAAGATGTAGTGCAAATTTTTGCAAAAGTTAACCAGCAATTACCATCAAAATTAATACTTGCAGGAGATGGTCCGGAACGTTACGCAGCAGAGCGTTTGGTGCGCGAATTGAAATTGTGTGAAAAAGTAATTTTTCTCGGTAAAGTCCGCGATACCGCTCACGTTTTGGAAATTTCAGATCTTTTTCTTTTACCTTCCGAAACAGAAAGCTTTGGCTTAGCGGCATTGGAAGCTATGGCAGTGGGTGTTCCAGTAGTTTCTTCCAATACTGGCGGAATTCCGGAAGTCAACAAACACGGAATCACCGGATTTCTATCGGATGTTGGAGATATTGAAGATATGGCAAAAAATGCACTGGAAATACTCACAAATCCAGAAACCTTGCATAAATTTAAAACCCAAGCTTTAGAAATGTCGCACGAATTTGATTTGGTGAAGATTTTACCAATGTACGAGAAAATTTATTTTGACTTAATCAAGGATGTTTCCAAATAGTGAGTTTTTTACTGCCTATTTATATAATAGCGTTGAGAGAAATTGAAAAATAACTAGAATAAATACCTATTAACGAGTGAACAAATAAGTTCTTTTTTTGTAATTAATACAACACGAAATAACTTTTATGAAAAATATATTACTCTTTTTACTTGTTTTTACTGGCTTTCAAGCAATCTCTCAAACTGGAAAAGTTTCTGGAAGGGTTTTTAATAATTTAACGAATGAACCAATTCCATTTGCAAAAGTTATCATCATCGATCAACAAAAAGGCGCAGTTACTTTAGAGGACGGAACCTATCAAATTACCGACATTTTACCAGGTGTTTATTCCTTTAAAGCAATTGCCTCGGGCTTCAATGATTTTATTTTTAATGAAATTACAGTGACTAATTCTCGAACAGTGGATTTAAATTTCGCATTAGATCAAATTGTTGTGGATCAAAAGGAGGTGACAGTAAAAGCTACGACATTTGTAAAAAGAATTGAATCACCTGTTTCTTTAAGAACGCTAAATTCGACTGAAATTGAGCGACTCCCTGGTGCAGGAAGGGATGTTAGTAAAGTTCTACAGGCATTACCAGGCGTTGCATCGCGTGCTACTTTTCGCAACGATATTATTATTCGTGGTGGCGCACCTGGTGAAAATAAATTTTATTTGGATGGAATTGAAGTGCCAAATATCAATCACTTTGCAACACAAGGAAGTAGTGGTGGACCAGTTGGGTTATTGAATGTTAATTTTATTCGGGAAGTAGAATTCTACGCGGGTGCCTTTCCGTCCAATCGTGCAAATGGCCTTAGTTCCGTTATTTCTTTCAAGCAAAAAGATGGAAATCCGGATGCTTTAATAACGAATTTTGCTTTGGGTTCAAGCGATGCTGCTCTAACATTTGACGGTCCTTTGGGTAAAAAAGCAGATTTTATTTTCTCTGCAAGGCGCTCCTATCTTCAATTTTTGTTTGCAGCATTAAAATTACCTTTTTTACCAACCTACAATGATTCACAGTTTAAAGTAAATTTAAAAGTCAACCAAAAAAATAAAGTTACCATTCTTGGCTTAGGTGCTTTGGACGATTTTAAATTGAATAGCGGCGTAAACGATAACATAACCGATGCTACAACGCGCGAATACAATGAATTTATTCTGGGAAATATCCCAACCCAAGATCAATGGAATTATACGATTGGTGTAAATTGGTTGCATTATTCCAAAAATTCCTATCAAACGTTTATTGCAAGTCGCAACATGTTGAAGAATATTGCAACGCGTTATGCTGGGAATGTGGTTTCGGATGCGAATAAAATTTTGGACTATTCCTCGTTCGAGGCAGAAAATAAATTTCGTTTCGAACATTTGTACACAAAAAAAGGATGGAAATTGATGACCGGATTTGGCTACGAATATGCGCGATACAACAACGCCACCTTCAATAGGATTTCCGTTCAAGGAGTTCCAGTGGTTGTGGATTTTGAATCCGACTTATTTTTAAGTAAAGGATCTATTTTTAGCCAATTATCCAAAGGATTTTTATCGGATAGATTGAACCTTTCCGTTGGTTTGAGAACAGATGTAACAAATTATACTGCTAGTATGATGAATCCCTTAGACCAAATGTCACCAATGCTTTCTGCGAGTTATCGCTTGACGGAAAAATGGTCGTTGAATGGAAATATTGCTCGTTTCCATCAATTGCCATCGTATACAATTTTAGGATATAGAAATAGTGCAGGGGAATTGGTCAATAAGAAAAACGATATTCAATATATCCGTGCAGATCATTTTGTTTTGGGAACGGAATATTTAACAGATTTTAATTCTCGCTTCACAGTAGAAGGTTTTTACAAAAACTACAGTAGATATCCATTTTCACTTAAAGACTCTATTTCTTTGGCAAATTTAGGAACCGATTTTGGTGTTTTAGGGAATGAAGAAGTGAAATCTATTTCAACAGGTCGCGCCTATGGATTAGAATTTTTGTACCAACAAAAAATGGTAAAAGGATTTTATGGAATTGTTGCCTACACGTTTGTGACTTCCGAATTTTTAGATAAAAATAACACATTCGTTTCCAGCTCTTGGGATAGCAAGCATATTGTTTCCATAACTGGTGGAAAGCGATTTAAAAGTGGTTGGGAAGTAGGTTTCAGATGGTTGTTTTCTGGAGGATCGCCATTTACACCAATTGACCAATCAACCTCCAGTATAAAGCAAATTTGGGATGTTACGGGACAAGGAATTCCGAACTACAATTTATTGAATACACAGCGTGAAAGCAATTACCACCAATTAAATATTCGGGTTGACAAAAAGATATATTTAGAGAAATTTGCGATGAATTTTTATTTGGATATTCAAAATGCATATGGGTACAAGACAAAAGTTGCACCAATATTATTGCTGGTGAAAGATGCAAACGGAAACCCTTTGACAGATCCTACGGATCCAAGTAAATACCAAACGAAATTTATTGAGAATACTTCAGGAATTTTGCAACCAACACTTGGAATTATCGTTGAATTTAACACTAAAAAAAAGGTTAAATAAAAGCGAAATCTACCCGTCTGTTCCGCTGTTTTCCTTGTGGTGTTTTATTGGTGTCAATAGGTGAGGATTCTCCTTTGAATTCAACTTCTATTTTATCCCGATTCAAACCATTTGCCACAAAAAAATCGATAAGTGCTTGTGCACGTTTTTTAGATAATTCAATATTATAGGAATCGCTACCATCCGAGTCTGTGTGACCTGTAACTTTAATTCTAAGATCCGAATGGCCGTTCACAACCCGAATCATCCGTTTCAAAAAATCCGTGTATTCCGGACGAATAATAGATTGATCGTAATCGAAGTAAATCGGTTGAAAAACAAAATTAGTGCGTTCACTTTCTCTTATTAATGGCGCGCTGTATCCATTTTTAAGGTCTTTGATAAATAGTGCAAACCAACTTTGTAATGCAGGAGATTTTTCCGTCGCAGAGAATTCATTAGTTGATTTGTACAGTATTAATTTACCGGTATTTCTCGCGCAATCCGAACTTTTATATTTCCCTTCCAAATAGCCGGTATTTTCGTTGTAAACTAATTTCGTATCTATATTACACCAAACTATTTTTGGCGGATTCTTTTGCTTTTCGATTTGCAACTGATTAAAATTTATTTCATTTGCAGAAACAGTTCCTTTCACTGTTTTCACAGCAAAAAAATCAGTATTATTTACCTCGTCACGGCTTTGACCTGCGACTTTCTTTCCGTCAACCGTCACTTGAAGGTAGATTATACTTCCTTGCTCATTTTTATAGCCATCTTTTACCATTATTCCTTGCCAAACTCCAGTGAAATCCACTTGTGAAAAAGCAGAAACAATTGGAATAAATAAGGTGAAAAAGAAAAAAATTAAATTTCTCATGTTTTTATTATTCGTAAAAATGTAAAAAATGTTCCGAAAAAAGGGCTTGAATCTAAACTTTGTTTGTTTAAATTTGTTTAAATAGTAAATCACATATATGAAAAAAGCAATTATAATGGCATTAGCGGCATGCAGCACTGTTATAAGTTCCTGTAGTTTGAAAGCTCAAAACACCTCGGAAACGCCATCAAAAGCACAATCTATTCATTCTTTTAAAGTGAAAGATATTGACGGAAATGAATTTGATTTTTCTAGTTTGAAAGGAAAAAAAATACTTATTGTCAATACCGCTTCAAAATGTGGATTGACGCCTCAATACCAGCAGTTGGAGGAATTATATAAAACTTACAAAGAAAATAATTTTGTAATTATAGGTTTTCCAGCAAACAATTTCATGAGTCAGGAGCCAGGCTCAAATGAGGAAATCGCAGAATTTTGTCAGAAAAATTATGGCGTTTCGTTTCCAATGATGTCTAAAATTTCAGTAAAAGGAAACGACATGGATCCAATCTACCAATTTCTTACACAAATTGAAAAAAATGGCGTTGAATCTAGCGATGTAAAATGGAATTTTCAAAAGTACCTTCTTAATGAACAGGGAGAATTGGTTAAAGTTATAGGACCAAGAACATTGCCAACGGATGCTGAAATCACAACCTGGATTGAAGGAAAAAAATAAACGTAATATTTTTTGATAGAAGGCTAAGATGGTAAACTGATTTTAACTGCACGGATAAATCTTTCCGTTGTTGAAGACATATAATCTGAACTTTTATTTTAAGGGTTCAGATTTTTTTTCGTTAATATTTTGTTCATAAGTTAGTTTTTTCCTTGCGTTGTTGGTGCTATAAAATGGGCTTAATTTCTTATTTTTGTTGGTTCATCAAAAAAATCATTTT
>CANJSS010000125.1 GCA_947476955.1 Flavobacteriales bacterium | reverse complement strand
GAGGCAGCAACTATTCATCGGGAATTTCATAATCCACGAGAAGTACAAATGTCTTCGTTGTTAAGTATAAAAACGGGTGGATGTTCTGAAGATTGCGGCTATTGTCCGCAGGCCGCGCGCTACCATACGGATGTCAAAGCGCACAAATTAATGTCTGTTGATTCCGTTATAGAACAAGCTAAAAACGCAAAAGCAAATGGATCGTCGCGCTTGTGTATGGGTGCGGCTTGGAGAGAAATTCGCGACAACAAGGATTTTGACAATGTAATTGAAATGGTACAAGCTGTAAATGACTTAGATATGGAAGTTTGCTGCACCTTGGGAATGATGAACGAAACGCAAGCTGTTCGCCTAAAAAACGCAGGATTATTTGCGTACAATCATAATTTAGACACTTCCAAGGAATTTTATGGGGACGTTATTTCTACGCGAGAATACGAAGAACGGTTAACAACTATAGCAAATGCTAGAAAAGCTGGAATTACGGTTTGTTCTGGAGGAATTATAGGAATGGGCGAGGCCATAGAAGACAGAATTGGATTGTTGATGAGTTATATGGAGATGGAAATGCCACCAGAATCGATTCCAATTAATGCATTGGTCGCAATTGAAGGAACTCCCTTGGAGGATCAAAAACCGATCGAACAATGGGAAATGATTCGGATGGTTGCAACAACACGCATTGCTTTTCCAGAGACAATCGTGCGTCTTTCAGCGGGAAGAACAAAAATGAACATGGAAGGTCAGGCACTTTGTTTTATGGCTGGTGCAGGCTCTATTTTTGCTGGTGATAAATTGCTGACAACTCCAAATCCTGAATTCAATGAAGACAAAGAAATGTTTGAAATTCTTGGTTTGATTGCGAAAAAATCGTTTGCAGATGGAGAGAAACCCGTTACACAACCAGATGAAATTAGTATTCAACGAAAACAAAAAGAAGCGGCAAGAGCAGCAGAATTGGATGCGGCGTCCGTAAAATTAAAAGAGCCGTTTGAACCAAGAAAAGTAACAGTTTCCAATTAAAAATGGATTCAAAATTAGAAGATAAACTTACGAAACGGAAAGAAGAGGGAACTATACGTTCCCTTTCTCATTCAGATGGTGCGAGTGATTTCCACTCTAATGATTACCTTGGTTTTTCCAAAATAAATTCAATTGAAATAGCAAGTAGCGAGAACGGAGGAACAGGTTCACGGCTGATTTCCGGTAATTCTCCTGAAGCAGTGCACTGTGAAAAATCATTAGCTCGTTTTTTTAATGCAGAGTCAGCGTTGGTTTTAAACTCCGGATACTCAGCTAATTTAGCTGTTTTTAGTGCTCTTCCGCAGCGCGGGGATACCATTATTTACGATGAAAACATTCATGCTAGTGTGCGTGATGGAATTCGACTTTCGCTGGCTAATTCGTTTGCATTTAAACATAACTCAACTGAAGATCTTTTGCGTAAAATAAAGCATGCCAGAGGCTCAATTTATATAGCAGTAGAAAGTCTATATTCTATGGATGGTGATTTTGCACCATTAGAGGAAATTGTAGCTATTTCCAATGAAAATAATGCTTATTTAATTGTAGATGAAGCACATGCTTGCGGGGTCTTCGGTGAAAGTGGGAAGGGAATTGTAGATTTATTGGGTTTGAATGAATTTGTTTTTGCAAAAGTGGTGACATTTGGAAAAGCATATGGTGCGCATGGTGCGTGTGTTTTAGGTGCGGAAAAAATGATTGATTTCCTTGTCAATTTTGCTCGACCTTTTATATACACAACGGCAATGCCGCCAAAAGATTATGCACGAATAGAACAAATGGTATTTTGGAATGGATTAATAGCACAGCAGAAATTACTCCAGCAGAATTGCGTTTTTTTCCGGGTAGAATTGAAAACGAAGAATTTAATTTCTGCTACCAATTCACCGATACAAATGCTCCGAATTGGTGATGTAAAGACACTAAAAAAAATGTCGGATCAATTGGCCAATGAGAAAATTATAGTCAAGCCAATTTTTTCTCCAACTGTAAAAAGAGGAGACGAGAGTTTACGTATTTGCATCCATTCTTTTAATAGTTTTGCTGAAATTGAGAAGCTTTGCAAAGCAGTGAATTCAATGCTTTGAAAAGATAGTTTAAGAAAGTTGCTATTTTAATATCTTTTTTTTTTAGTCGGATATATGAATTATAAGGAAAAAATTGTAATTTTCCTAAGAGTTTTAATCTTTAAAATTAATCAAACTACTACTGTTGTGAGAAAAATAATCATTATTTCTTTTTTTTCTTCCCTGTTCTGTCCTACCTTTTCGCAGGACAAAATGATATCAATTAATTCATTGGGAAAACAAACTGTTTATTCGGATGTATGGACAAATCTTGTTACTAATACTGGATTTAAAATTGACTATAAACTGTCCAAATGTGATCCGGAAATTGGATTTGATCAAGAACTTATACTTTTAAAAATTTCAAACTTAAGTTCTGAGAAAGCTACTATTTCCTGGCATTCTATATTGTATTACAATGGTATTTGTAAAACGTGCGATTATCCTGATGAATATACTTTTTCCGTAGTGATGAACCCAGATGAAGTAGTAGAAGGAATCTGTGGGATTTATGAAAATTCAAATCTACAGATTTTTTCAAAATTCTTGGACGACCGCTATACTGGTGGTAGTCGATTAAGTGATTTTCGGTTAAAAGATTGTAAGATTACTCCTGTTAATTTTCCTTCAAACAATAAAACTAACAATTAGTTTCATGGAACAAATTGCTATTAAAATACTTTCTGGTTTTTTTATTTCCA
This sequence comes from Flavobacteriales bacterium, assembly GCA_947476955.1. Classification (GTDB taxonomy): domain Bacteria; phylum Bacteroidota; class Bacteroidia; order Flavobacteriales_D; family Crocinitomicaceae; genus M0103. The sequence goes on along the minus strand of CANJSS010000125.1, from coordinate 4,545 downwards.
TTGCTTCACTTTCATTTTCTCAAACGTGTTCAGATGGAATTCAAAATGGTTCAGAAACTGGAATTGACTGTGGAGGCTCATGTCCAGCATGCACTGTTACGCCTTGTTCGATAGAATTGACTTATGCATTGGGAGGAATTCCACCTCCGCCAGTTGTTTATACCATGACAAATAATCCTGTTAACACGTGTTTTGGATCTTTTTATGACCCGGGAGGCCCAGCAGCTAATTATGGGAATAATCAAAGTTTTACCCAAACGATTTGTTCGGATGATCCACTCGAGCAGATTTCAGTGGAATTTATAACTTTTCAATTGGAATCTTCCTTCGATTTTCTATCCATTTATGATGGAAATAGTCTTAGTTCTCCTCAAATTAGCACCTTTTCCGGTTCGAGTATTCCTGGAATAATTACTTCGACCAATGGATGTCTAACCTTCAATTTTACAACAGATGGTTCTGTTACCTATGGCGGTTGGGAAGCTGAAATATATTGTGGTTTGCAAACGGAGCCAACATTGGAATGTCTTGGAGGTGAAATTTTACTTACGGCATCCGGTCAAGGCGCATCCTACTTGGCTTTGGAAAATGATTTTGATCTTTCTAACGCGGGTTCCGGCTGGTCAAGTAATGTTACTGCATCTTTTAATAATCCATGTGACCCTTCCATTGATGGCGGTATTTATATGTGGATGGGAAGTTCTTCGCCACATCCTAGAATCATAGAAACAATTGGTTTAGATTTGTCTTGCGGTGGTCAGATTTGCTTTTATTTAGATTTTGCAACGCAAGGTGCTCCAACACCGTGTGAAGGAATCGATTTGGCAAATGAAGGCGTTTATTTTGATTATAGCATTGATAATGGAACCAATTGGGTTACAATTGAGTATTTTGGGCCTGCAGGAGTTGGTAATAGTACAAGTGGCGGTGGAACAAATCCGCAAATGACGTCTTGGAATCAGTATTGCTATAATATTCCAGCCGCTGCAGAAACTTCAAATACAAAAATACGCTGGGCCCAAACCGGTTCCTCTGGAAATTTGAATGACCATTGGGGATTGGATAATGTTTCTATTACTTCTGTTGCAGATTGCACGCCATATTGGTACGATTATGCTCAAATTCCACCAGCAATTGATTTACCAGTGCAAGTTGAAAATATCACAATAACAACAACGTACACCGTTACGTACACAAATGGAAACGATGCGTGTTCCACTTCAATAATTGTTCCCGTTGCTCCTTGTCCTTGTCCAAATGCAACGCTAAGTGGTGGTGGTGATTATTGCTTTGGTGACAGTATTCCAGATGTGATTTTTGATGTTGTAGGTGGAAATTTCCCAATTTCGCTGACGTATGCAATTGATGGAGTTGCACAACCAATTTTGGCACTTTCCAATTCAACCTATTCTATATTCAATCCTACAGAAGGAGAATTTTCCATTCTTGCAGTTACGGATAGCTCTTCGTGCCTCGGCACTTTTAATGGAACGATTTCCGTTACTGAAAATCCATTGCCCCAGTTTATCTCTATCTCAGCTGGCGATACCTATTGTTTTGGTGATGTAATTGAAAATATTGTTGTGCAAGGGAATGGAATGGGGGATGTAACGGTTGGTTATTCTTTGGACGGCGTAATTCAAACACCTATGACAGGAGCAACTTCAATTGACTTAGGAGCAGCTGCTGGAGTTTATCAATTGCTAGAATTAGCGGATTCAACAGGTTGTTTTATTTCATTGACAAATTCTGAAACTATAGTGGTAAATCCCATTCCTGTTGCAAGTGTTTCAACAACAACTCCAGTAATATGCGCAGGCTCAGCTATTATTTTGGAGGCAAATAGTGCAACTGGAAATTACAATTGGACAGGACCGAATGCGTTTTCCTCGATGGTGGAAGATCCTACACTTGCAAATGGTGCAGTCAACCAATCAGGGACGTATACTCTAACCATTACAGAAAATGGATGTACGAGTCCGCCAGCTTCAGTGAATGTGCTTGTGAACCCTATTCCAGTGGTTACAGCTAATTTAAATGAATCAATTTGTATCGGAACTCCTTTTGTTTTAACCGCCCAAGGAGCGGCGAGTTATTCGTGGGACAATGGAGTAGTAAATGGAGTTTCATTTATTCCGAGTGCAACCCAGATTTACACGGTTACTGGAACAACAAATGGCTGTTCAAGTACTGCTTCTGTTGCGATTACAGTGTTACCACTCCCGGTTGCAGATGCTTCTGCAAATGTGACTAGTGGATACCAGCCTCTGAGTGTTGTTTTTCAAAATTTAAGTTTGAATGCTTCGGCTTATTCGTGGGACCTAGGAAATGGGATAATAATCCCTTCTATTACTCCGGGTAATGTTTCAACCATCTATGGAAACATTGGCATTTATTACGTTGTATTAACTGCAACAAATGGAATTTGCAACGATACCTGGACAGATTCTATTGTCGTGATTCCTTATCCTGCAATTCAAATCACGGTACCAAATGTCTTTTCCCCAAATAATGATGGTGCAAATGATGTTTATTTTATGGATGTTATCAATGGAAAATCTTTTGAAGCTACTATTTTTAACCGTTGGGGAAATAAAATATACGAGATAAACACCTTGAATGCAGGCTGGGATGGCACGGTAGATGGCACGCCGGCCTCGGATGGAGTGTATTTTGTGAAATACAGTGCTGTTGGAATGGACGATACATTAAAAGAAGGGCAAGCATTTTTCCACCTGATTCGATGATTTAGTCGTTTAAATTTCCTCGGTATTTTAACGTAAAAAGAATTTTTTATTGGTAAAGTATTTCCCAAGCTGTTTTGTAACCGCCAATTCGATCGAGGTATAAAAATAGTGCATCAAAATACGGATCTTTTGCTAGCGTTGTGCTATCTCCAATCAGATACAATTTTTCTTTCGCTCGGGTAGAAGCAACATTCATTCTGCGGTGGTCCTTTAAAAATCCGATTTGCCCTTCGCTATTAGATCTTACCAATGAAATTAGAATTGTTTCCTCTTCCTGACCTTGGAAACTATCCACTGTGCTCATGCGAAGTTCCGCAGGTAAAAGTTCTTTAGCCAACGAAACTTGCCCGGAATAAGGAGAGATTAATGCGCATTTTGAAATATTGATCTGATTGACTTCTATTATTTTTGAAATAAGTTCAATTTCACCCTTGTTTATTAAACTCGAACCATCTTTTCCACGTTCTTCCTCAAATCCGGTTCCTGCAGTATCGTAAAATAGCACATGTTCGCCAATTGAGGCAAGATTTTCAGCAGTTTTTAATTCTCCGCCATAGAAAAATTCATTCGAAAATTGGGCAATTGGGGCGCGCATTCTGTATTGTGTGTCCAGAAAAAACACCATAGAAAATTTTCCGAAACATTTTTCTAAAATTGATTTATTAAACCCTATCTGCGCTGCTTTTTCCGAAAGTACGGTTGGAGGAAGTTGCAAATGATCGCCAGCTAGGATTATTTTTTGACTCATCGGAAAAATACACCAAGCAAGTGGTTCTAAACATTGTCCGGCTTCATCGATAATCAAGGTGTTGCTCTCAAATTTCTTTACTTGATCATCCAATAGTCCAATTGGTGTTCCGAGAATTACAGTTGCCTCGGAGAAAAGTTTATCTTCACTGTAGCGCTGAATTTCTTTTATTTGTTGGCGTAAATTCTTTACCTCCTTTAATAGTAAAGTGCGCTGTTCGCGCTCGTCTTTTCCAAATCGGCGCTTGTATTGTCCCGCCATCTTTCGCATTTCAGCCGCTCGAATACGAATTTTTTTAATTTCTTTATCTTGTTTATTCTCAATTAATTTACCTTCTAATGTATATGGAAAGATAGCAGCGTCGACTTTCGTATTGTTACCAACGCGCAGAAAATTAATCTTTTTATGCAGGAGTCCTTTTGCTAATGTATCTACTGCGGTATTACTCGGAGCCGAAACTATGACTTTTTCGCCTTTCGCTACTAATTGCATAATTCCTTCAATTAGGGTAGTAGTTTTACCTGTTCCTGGTGGCCCATGAATAATACAAAACTGCGTTTCGTCTAACATTCCGCCAACCGCATTTTTTTGACTTTGATTTAATATTTCTTGCTGAAACTTTATCTCTGCATTATTTTTTGCTATTTCTGGAGAAAATTCGCGTTTATCGGAATGAATTTGCTTGAAGAGGGAGAAAATTCTCGGATTTTCCTGAATTTCATTCAATCCTTTTCGCATCAGTGTTGTGGTGCGGGTATCCGGTGTTAATTTTATACCAACTCCTTCATCTTCTATCCAATCCGGGAAATCTGGCGCAAACAATCTAAATTCACCTTGTTTACCATCCAGTTGCATCAAAATTCCTTTAATTGGCGCTTCACCCTGACAAAAACATTCTATGGCCATTCCATCTTTGAAGCTATTGGAATCCATTGGGAATGGAATTCGAAACCCAATTTCCGGATATTCAGCATAACCAAAAGATTTGCGTGTGATTTTTATTGGATGAATTGCTAAACCTTCTGCTTTTAAAGATTTTAAACTGTGCTG
>CANJSS010000124.1 GCA_947476955.1 Flavobacteriales bacterium | reverse complement strand
TAGTGCACCAGTGGAAGCAATTATTTCTGAACGTGCAGAAAATGGAAATTACACCTCTATATTTGATTTTTCTAAACGTATCAATTTACGAATTTGCACCAAAAAAGCATTTGAAAGTCTAGCGTATTCTGGTGGTTTTGATTCCTTTAAAGGTGTGCACCGGGCTCAATATTTCAAGGAAGATGGATCCGGCAGGAATTTTCTAGAAAACGCCATGAAGTTTGGATCGAGTTTTCAGGAAAGCGAAAATTCTTCTCAGACTACTATTTTTGATGGGCCTACAGGTACGCATCAGCCTGAACCGGAGATTCCAAAAGCTGAAGAGTGGGGAAGTATTTATAAGTTAAATAGAGAAAAAGAAGTTGTTGGTATATTTATTTCAGGCCACCCTTTGGATGATTTTAAAATTGAAATAGATTCATTTTGCACAGGAAATGTTGGGATGTTGAACGATATGGAACAACATAAAGGGAAAGATTTATTAATCGCTGCAACTGTTTCCGATGCAGAACACCGATTCACAAAAAATGGAGATCCATTTGGAACGCTTATTATAGAGGATTACAACGATTCCTATAAGCTTTTCATGTGGAGAGAAAACTATTTGAAATTCAAACATTTCATTCAGCCAGGAACTTTTATCGCAATGAAAGGTAGAATTGAAATTCCCCAACGCAGAAGTGAACTTGAATTTGTAGTACATACTATTGAGTTGCTGCAAAATTTAAAGGAAACAAAATCCAACAGTGTGCATGTTAAGATTTCCAGTAAAGCATTGGATCAGGCAATGATAATGGATCTCAACAAATTGTTTCTGGCAAACGAAGGGAAATGTAACTTGCATTTTACAATTTACGATCCGTTAGATGGAATTGAAGTACGGATGCCTTCTAAAAGCATGATGATTGATCCAAATAATGAATTATTTAAAGAGTTAAAGCGCTTGGATGTAGCGTTTGAAATTCGATAGTTAGTCTAAAATGGCACGGAGTGTTGTCAATTCTTCAACTTTTTCAACATTTCCTACTGCTTGGAAGGAAGAAATTAAGTTGGTCAACATACGCTTTAAAATAGAAGTATTAGAGCAAGGCTCGAAATAGGAGCGATCATAGGGTAAATGAAGACCATCTAAAAAATCTTTAATCGATTTTGAATCTAAAATACTTCCTTTAGAAAAAGGATTTATGTAAAATAAAACCCCAAATTCATTTTTTTCAGGTAAAAACAGACTTGCACCATTTTCATCCATATAGGCCAAAATAAAATGATTAGGTAAATTCACACCATAAATAGGGATTTCTAAAGATTGCGCTAAAATGCTATAAATTAAGGACAAACTTAGAGGATTTCCCTTTTTGGATTCCATTACTGAATTGATTAAAGAATTCATGGGAGAATGGAAATGCTTGGAATCTCCATGAAAATTATAGGTTCCAAAAAGAATATGGTTGAAAATTTTCACCTGCTCAAAAGCGGTTTGCTTTGGATTAAGCTCCAACCAAATATCCTTTCGAATTTTTTGAAAAGCGTCTTGTATTTCAGATTCATTAAGTCCAGGATACTGAAATTTAGCTACTATAATTGCACCTTTCAATAAATCCTTTTCTGTCGAATTTGACCAATCCTGCAAACTGGTTTTCACATCTTCAATTTGAATTTCATGAATGATTCGCTCGATTCTTGTCTGAAAAATCAATCCGTAATCTTCGTCTTCCCATGAATTTTCTAGAAAAGGAATTGCATTTGAACCATAGGAAAGTAGCCTATCTCTGACCTGTTCATAGATGTTTTCATCTGGGTCATCAATTAACTGAATCAGCGCACGTATTGATTTTTCGTCCTTCATTTTCAAGACAAATGTAAAGTAGTATCGTGTTGTTTGAAATGAATACTCTTTTGTTTATCAATGCTAAAATGTTAATTAGTTGAATTTTAACGTGTAATTCTTTAACCAAAAGGTTGGATTTGTAGTATTCTTTTAACGGATTAAATAATAACATCTGCAGGTTATGGAATGAGAGACTTTTGCGTAAGTCTCTTTTTTTTTGCCTATTTTTTTAGTATCATTGTCTTATTATTTATGTAGTATAACATTTAACAGTAGCAGTATGAGATTTATTCTAATTTTTGCGATTTCAGTAATAATATTTGCCTGCAATATAGCAAAGGAAACACCAGTTAATCCTGAAAAAGAAGTTGAAATTGTCGAAGTGAAAGTAGAAGAATTAAAAAAACCTGAAATAATTATTGGCAAAGTGCGCGTTTCTAAAGAAGGTGAAGGTTGTCCCGTGCTTATTGAAGCATACAGAAATGGAGAAATGTTTATATTATATCCGTTGAATTTGATAGAAAGGTACAAATTAGATGGAATGAAAATAAAATTCACGTATACGCCAAGTAAAGCGCCACTTCCTGCAAATTGTCAGGCGGATGTTGTTGGTGTATTGGAAAATACTATGCCACTCTATTAATAGATTCAACTAGCCGCGGCCAGTGCTGAGACGAAGTTAGTTAACAACGACGAATAGTTAAGGTTATCTATTGTTTGAGGTGATGAAATCCCAAACTAAGTAAGCAAGGGTTTTTCCTACGATTTTTTCTTCCTGAATAGTTGTGGGAGCTCCTTCTGGCAAATGTAAGTATGCACATTTTTCATGAAATGCCAATTTACGGATATAGTTCCGTGCATTTTCAACCGAAAATCCACTTGGTGTAAAGGCGGAACTAGGCATGAATTGTATGCAATCTAAATCTAATTCTAACCCAAACCATCTGGATTCTGAAATGGTTTGAACAATAGTGTTCAAATCTCTTTCAAATTCCTTCGGATTTTCAATATAATCTTCAAAAAATGTATACTTGAAATTTTGTTCATCTAGGTAATTCAAAATGTATTCACTGTTATATGCCTTGTGCAAGCCCATTACAGAATAATGGTTCAAAAATCCTGCGTTTTTAGCATATGAAAAAGAATTGCCACTGTGTCGTCCTTCCATTGCTCTGCAGTCTGCGTGTGGATCGAGATTTATAACATCTATTGAATTCTTTTTAGACTCGGATACACATTTAATAATAGGAAAAGCATTGTTGTGTCCGCCTCCTATAACAATGGGAATGATTCCTTCTTGTACGTATTCCCTTAGGGTATTTTCCACTAAAAAATCTAGTTCATTCACAATTTCAGGTAAATTTCCCTGATTTCCGTCCGCTATTTTTTGGCTAATTGTTCCGATGAAAAGCACTTCATTCCCATGAAGGAACCGATTGGATTGCATGTTGAGAAAACGATGGAGAAATGCCATAAACCCATGTTCAGCTCCACTATTTCCTTTGTTGGCTTGCGGACCAAAACTTTCTTCTATCCCGAGTAAAACATATTTAGTAGTTTTTGTTTTTTCGGAATAAGATAGATTTTGACCAATTTTTGTTTCAGTAGGACGAAGGATAGTTATTCCTAGGAATCGTTCAGATGTGGCAGGATTAAAGCAAAAATAATTGGATTCAATTTTGAACATATTCTTGCAGTTTTGTGGTAAATGATTTAGGAGCAGGGATAGGTTTCATTGTTCCTTTTTGAACAAAAACCAGGGTAGTTTGCGCTGTGCATATTAATTCACCAGTTTCATTAGTGATAGTATAATCAAAATAAATTCGTGCGCCTTTGATTTCTTTAATAGTTGTTTCAACCGTTAACGAATTATCGTAAAAGGCTGGAGCAAAATAGTTAACTGAAAACTCAGAAACAGGAAGCATAATTCCTTCCTCTTCCAGTTGCTTGTAACTCATTCCTAAAGAACGAAGTGTTTCAACACGGCCAACTTCAAAATATTGGGCGTAATTTCCATAATAACAATACCCCATTTGATCCGTTTCGCTGTATCGTACACGAAGATTTATCGAGAAAGAATAACTGAAATGCATTGAATATTCATTTATAAGCCAAATTTAAAAATTATAACCAAAGGATTGTTAATTTATGTATTATAATACTTATTTTAGCAATGTGTTAATAAACACCTAAAGTGCTAGAAATAGTTGCGGTTTAAGTAAAAAGTTATATCTGTTTAATATTTAATAGATTAATTGATTTAGAGAGTATTAATTTTAGGTTACATGTAAAACTTTTTTAATAATCAATACCCTAACTACTTTTTTTTAAACTTTTTTGTGTGAATATTTGTCTCCTGATTTAATTCAAGTAATAAACCACTTATACTTTAAATGCATGGCATAGTAAATTTAATAACTGTTAACTAATAAAATAATAATGAATACTAATCACGAAGTCGTTTGGAATGCTTGTTTAAAGGTTATAAAAGATAATATTTCTTTACAAGCTTTTAAAACTTGGTTTGAACCGATTATTCCAGTTCGCCTAGAAGACAATGTGCTTACTATTCAAGTTCCATCTCATTTTTTCTATGAGTGGTTGGAGGAAAATTATATTACCTTACTTAAGAAAGTTGTTAAAAAAGAATTAGGTGCTGAAGGTACTTTAGAGTACAGTATTGTGATGGAAAATAATACGACAAATTCCACTCCTTATACGGTCAAATTACCTGCACTAAATAAACGCTCGCTGAAAAATGCACCGGTTTCTATGCCGTTGAATTTGAACGAAAACCAAATCCGAAACCCATTTATCATTCCAGGATTGAAAAAAGTAAATGTGGATTCTAATTTGAATCCATCCTATTCTTTTGAAAATTTTATGGAAGGCGATTGCAACAGATTGGCAAGAGCGTCTGGATATGCAGTGGCAAACAAACCGGGAGGAACAGCTTTTAACCCTCTGTTAATATACGGTGGAGTTGGACTAGGAAAAACACATTTAGCACACGCTATTGGAATTGCTATTAAAAATCAATTTCCAAATAAAACAGTTTTATATGTAGGTTCTGAAAAGTTTGCGCACCAATTTATTGACGCAATCAAAAACCAAACAACAAACGATTTTATTCATTTTTACCAGATGATCGATGTTTTAATCATTGATGATGTTCAGTTCTTTTCTGGTAAAGAGAAAACGCAAGATGTTTTCTTCCACATATTTAACCATTTACACCAAAATGGTAAGCAGATTATCCTTACTTCAGATAAACCACCAGTGGAGATGCAAAGCATGGAGCAACGTTTACTCTCTAGATTTAAATGGGGATTGTCTGCAGATCTTGCTACGCCAGATTTAGAAACAAGAATCGCAATTCTTGAAAAGAAAATGTATGGAAACGGTATTGAATTACCGAAGGATGTTGTTGAATACCTTGCCTATTCTATCAATACAAATGTTCGTGAAATGGAAGGCGCTTTGAATACACTTCTAGCCCAAGCATCGCTGAACAAAAAAGCAATTACAATTGATTTAGCGCGCCAGATGGTGGATAAATTCGTTAAGAATACTGCACGCGAGGTTTCCATAGAATATATTCAAAAGGTGGTTTGTGACTATTTCGATCTTCCAATTGAAATATTAAAATCTAAAACACGAAAAAGAGAAGTAGTGCAAGCAAGACAAATTTCCATGTTTTTCTCAAAAAAGATGACAAAATCCTCTTTGGCCAATATCGGAGCACATTGCGGTGGAAAAGATCACGCTACAGTTTTGCACGCGTGTAGAACCGTAACAAATCTCTCTGAAACAGATAAACAATTTAAAGTATATCTAGAAGATCTGGAAAAGAAATTAACTATTCAATAATAGTGGCAGCCATCTTTTTAGATGGCTTTTTTTATGTATCTTTCCTTAACCAAATTTAAGTCAACTTATTATGCAAGATCCAATACTAATTTATTCCATTATTGCAGCGATCGTAATCGTACTTCTGCTAAAGTCTGTTCTTATTGTTACTGAAGCAACTGCTGTTGTTTTGGAACGATTGGGTAAATTTAACCGAATTGCCGGACCAGGTTTCGGCTTGATTATTCCATTTATTGATCGAAAAGCGGCAACTATAAATCTGCGTGTCCAACAATTGGATGTGACAGTGGAAACAAAAACCTTGGATAATGTTTTCGTCAACTTACAAGTTTCGGTTCAGTTTAAAGTTGGAAAAGAGCAAGTGAAAGAGGCGTATTATTCGATGGATAATCCTAGAAATCAGATATCATCTTATGTTTTTGACGACGTGCGGGCGGAAGTACCCAAACTAGATTTGGATGATGTTTTTGCGCGCAAAGAAGATATAGCTCTCGCAGTGCAAAAGAACATCCATGAAAGTATGGATGAATATGGTTACCAGATAATCAAAGCGCTGATAACCGATATTGATCCAGATCATAAAGTGAAAGACGCAATGAACCGCATAAATGCAGCTAAAAGAGATCGCGAAGCAGCATTGGAAGAGGGAGAAGGCAATAAAATTAAAATTATAAAGGCAGCCGAAGCCGAAGCCGAATCCAAAAGGCTCTCGGGTGAAGGAATCGCAAAACAACGTCTTGAAATTGTTCGCGGTTTTAAAGAATCGGTGGAAGATTTTAAAAAATCACTAGACTCAGTTACCCACGAGGAAATTATGCAATTCGTATTGATGACCCAGTATTTTGATACCATTAAGGACATTGGTGCAAATTCTAAAAATTCTTCGATTCTTATGCCACATTCACCAGGAGGAATGAGAGAATTTCAAGACCAGATTATATCCGGAACTTTTGTAGGACAAAAATTGAAGGACAATATAGACAACGCATAAGGCTGGAAGCTACTTGTAAAAACTTCGCTGATTTGCGTGTTTCTTGTTTGTAAAAGTTTGAAAAGCTTCCTTTTTTAGGGAAAATTACTGGAATTTTGTGCAAGTATTCAGAGAATTAAATGTAAGTTTCTAATAACTCAAAAATTCAAATTGCCCGTTCCGTATTTTTAACGTATCCGAAAAACCAACTCGATAGAAATTAGCCTGAAAAAAACCACTCATCTTTTTTGTAACAAGATTGTGCGCACTTATAGCATACACTCCATTGCAAGAATTCATATAAAATATTCCGTTTTTTGTTGCAAATGAACCCGAAGCAGGTAAATTAAAATTACCAATTGTTCCAGTATTTCCTAAATTGAATTGAAAAGAAAGGGAATCGTTTGCTGCGGTCAAAAGCCAGGAAGTATCGTGAACAATTGTTTTTATTGACATTGACATAGGAACACCATTGCATTCCAAATAGATAGCAGAAGGTTCATATGGAATGCAGGGTTCACAATTACCACCGCAGTCAATTCCTGTTTCCCCAGGATCTAAAAATCCGTTAGCACATTTATCAATTATTACTTCCTTTTCCTTACACGAAGAAAAAATAGCTAACATTGCAGCAAGATAAAAAAATGTGTTTTTCATTGTGAAGCGAAGATACAAATATTCTCAAAGTAAAAAGTGCAGATTGAAAAAAGTACATATCGGAC
>CANJSS010000123.1 GCA_947476955.1 Flavobacteriales bacterium | reverse complement strand
CTTTACACCACCAACCAAGCCAAAGCCAACATTAAATATAGAACCTTTAGCCATTTCTGTTGTATTCAACTGGTATTTTGATTGATCGTAATCGCCATACGTGCGTTTGATGGTATTAAATAGCGCAGATACATTACCACCGCCATACGCACCAAAACCAGAATCATAGCCGTCGCCAATGTAGTAGCGTGTCCCACCTTCAATAATCGTGTAATTCATTGCGTTTTGGTAAGTAACATTTTGAGTACTTGGAAAAGTCAATGGATTGATTGCATTAACATTCGTGTAATTAATAAGCGGATCTTCTTGTTTTCCATACAAAGATATTCGTCCGTACAAGGAAACTTGATCGTCCCGTGGAATCTCACCACCAAAATGCAGGCCAACATACGGTTTTGGCATTCCAAATGCTTTCAGAACACTTATTCCGCCAGCTGCGCCAAATTGCGCCAAAGACAAACCGGAAAACAAAGTTAAAATAGCTACGATTATACTCTTTTTCATATTTCTAAGGTGTTTTGATCCTGCTTCAGTTTTCAAATAAAAAATACTTCGATTCCTTTATTGCTCTGTTTAAGCTATACAAATAAAATAGTTTCAAATTCCAAACATGCAAATTTAAACAAAAGCAATTGTTAAATTCAATATTAAAATTAGTATAAAATCTTTATTTCACCAAGAATACACACTTCTCTTTCAAAAAAAAAATGGAAACACCTACTCGGTAAGCATTTCAATTATAAAATTTACTATTCTATACGTTTAAAAGTTTAATCAATGCGAAATTCCAAGCAATTTGTATGCAACTTCAATTCGCTTAATAGCATCCGAATAATCTGCAGTTCTCAAATCTGTTTTGTGTTTAAATGAGGCAGTAACCATTTTCTTGAAAGTATTCAAATAGCATAGATTATTTTGTTTTTAATACAAATGTTATAATTTGATAATCAGTTATTTTGTTTGCATCTGTAAAATTATTTCGACTTTTAATTGCTCTAAAATAAAAATTACTAATTTCGAGCTGAATTAAATAGTTAGCGATACTAAAAAATGTCAAAACAGTATTATTTTTCCTTTGTTCTTGCAGCGTTATCTTTCATAACGGTTAAGAGAATTCAAAAAGCGGGAGTGGAACAATACCAATACTTTCAGACTATTTTTCAAAAGGAAAATGGATGGTTTAATTTTAAGGAACCTTCTTTATTACTAAATCTACCCTTCGAATTAAGAGAAATTTCTGGTTTGACCAATATTTCTGAATTGGAGATCGCTTGTGTTCAGGATGAAAATGGCATTCTTTTCATATACAACCTTCTCACCGACTCTATTGTTGGTCAATTTGATTTTGGCATTAAGGAAGGATATGAAGGTTTGACAAAGGCCGATAGCTCTTATTTTATTTTACGAGGTGATGCTACTCTTTTGGAAATTGAATTTCCATATGATTCTTCCCGTGTAACAGAAACCAAGCTTAACATTCAGGAACAAGATAATGAAGGATTATGTTATGACGAACGAAACAATCGACTGCTCATTGCTCCCAAAAGTAAATTTGGAAAAGGGAAGATTTTAAAAGATACTCGGGCTATTTATGCTATTGATTTGGCGACCAAAGAATTGAACGAAACGCCAATATTTCTTATTAGTATTGCTGAAATTGAGGCTTTTGCAAACAAAAATCAGATTGAACTTCCACAAAAAGTTTCGAAACAATCCTCCGATAGTGTTTCCGCATTAAAGTTTATCCCTTCAGCACTTGCTGTGCATCCAAAAACGGATGAAATATATATTCTATCAGCTGTAGATCAAACACTTGCGGTTTTTGATAAAAAAGGTTTATTAATGAACTTTTTCATGTTGGATAATCGATTATTTAATAGACCTGAACGACTAACCTTTCTTTCAAATGGCGATCTAATAATCACAAACGAAGGTCAAATGGGTGTTCCTACTCTTTTGAAATTTGATTGGTTGAAACTAGAAATTGAATAAAAATTTTCACAATTAGAATCCGCTTCATTCCTATTTTTCTCGTAATCAGCAAACTTAATATTAATAGTATTTTTTTAACAACTATTTTTCGTAACTTATATTGAATTAAAAGAGATATTTCATTTTAAAAAAAGCTTTTAAGTGAAAATTAATCACTGTAAAAAGACCTTTATTTGATATCCAATAACCATTACTCGTTATATTAATTTATGCGATTATGGAAAAAGAATTTTTTTACGGAACAATAACCGAAGCAATCATCGAATTTAAACAAAGGGGTTTTTTATTGGATTTGAATTTGGAAGATAATTATTTATTCAGTTCGTTAGGTGAATTTTCAACAGAAGAATTTGAAATTGTAGCATTTTACCGATACGAAGGTGTTTCTGATCCAGCGGATGGCGCAATGGTTTATGCAATTGAATCTAATCTCGGGCACAAAGGCATACTAGTTACCGGATATGGCGTTTATACGAGTAGCGTTTCTGAAATGTTGTTGAAAAAGCTTAGTTTTAGGCACGCAAATCATGAAATAGCAACAAATGAAAATTAAAATCTGGTCCGACATTATGTGTCCGTTCTGCTATATCGGAAAACGACATTTTGAAAATGCCCTTGCACAATTTAGTCGCGCCGATGAATTGGAAATTGAATGGAAAAGTTTCCAACTTGATCCTTCACTGCCAAAGATGAAGGAGCGCGTGGATGTTTATGAATATCTTGCGAAATCGAAAGGCTTTTCTATCCAAGATTCCAAAGAAATGCATGACAATGTAGTTAAAATGGCTAAAAATGTTGGATTGGAATACAATTTTGATCGCGCAGTAATTGCTAATTCTTTCGATGCACACCGTTTAATCCAGTTTGCCAAGACAAAAGGAAAAGGCAATGAAATCGAAGAAGTCTTGTTTGCGGCTTACTTCACAAATGGATTGGATATGAGTAATTTAGATACGCTTATTGAAATCGGAAGTTCAATTGGATTGTCTCCATTGGAATTAGAAACTATACTTCACTCAGAAGATTTTTCAAATGAAGTACATAACGATAGTATAGAGGCTCAAAGATTTGGTGTGCGTGGAGTTCCTTATTTTGTTTTAGATAATAAATATGCAATATCAGGCGCACAACCGAGCAGTGTTTTTTTAGAAGCATTAGAAAAGGCTTTTATTTCTTAGTTTTTTTCGAAATTTGGAATATCTCGTTTCTTAGTTTTAAATCCATAAAATTGATTTTTTGTGTTTTGTGCCTGCTTAAACGTTTTCTTCAAAAAGCATTCTTACCTTTGTTAAAATTTTTCTTATGAAAATACTACGAATTCTGCTTATAATCAGCACTATATCTGGTTTTGTTAAGGCTCAGGAAACCAATCGTCCAAAAATGAATAAAAAAGGAACTTTTTTTGCCTATTGGGGTTGGAATCGTTCCAATTATACAACATCTGATATTCATTTTACCGGTAAAGAATATAATTTTGAATTAACTGATGTTGTTGCGAAAGACAGACAATCGGTGTTTACTTTTCATAATTACTTTAATCCGACGAGTATTACAATTCCACAATACAACTTCCGTTTCGGGTATTTTATCTCCGATAAATATCAGATTTCTTTCGGAGCAGATCATATGAAATATGTTATGCAGGCCAATCAAACGGTAAAAATAAATGGCGAAATTGCCAACTCTGCAACGGAATATGATGGAATTTACGCGGATCGAGATTTGGTCTTGTCCAAAGATTTTTTGCAGTTTGAGCATACAGATGGCTTAAATTATGAAAACATCGAAGTTAGAAGATTTGATGCATTGTTTACACGCGATAAATTTGTTGTCAGCGCAAATGAGGGATTTGGAATTGGAATATTACTTCCTAGAACCAACGCAACCTTACTGAATAATGAGCGCTACGATGAGTTTCATTTAGCTGGCTATGGTTTTGCAGCAGTTGCTTCGTTGAATTTTACTTTTTTTAATTATTTCTTTATTCAGCCGGAATTTAAGGCTGGATTTATTAATATGCCCGATATTCGTACTACGAAATTCAAAGTTGACCGAGCTGATCAATATTTTTGGTTTTCGCAATACAATGTTGTATTTGGAGGAAATTTCTATTTATCCAGCCGATCAAAACGTGCAACAAAAAAAATGATTTAAAGTATGGCAATTTTTGAATTCAATGGTTTTCGCCCTGTAATAAAGGAAAGTAGTTTTATACATCCAAACGCTACTGTTACTGGAAATGTTATTATTGGAGAAAATGTTTACGTTGGACCCGGCGCTGCAATTCGAGGTGATTGGGGGAGAATTGTTATTGAAGACGGCTGTAACGTGCAAGAAAATTGTACAATTCATATGTTTCCCGGAACAACAGTTACACTCCAGAAAGGCGCGCATATTGGTCATGGTGCAATTATTCATGGCGGAACAATTGGAGAGAATTGTTTGGTAGGAATGAATAGCGTTATTATGGATGACGCTGTGCTGGAGAAGGAATGCATCGTCGGAGCATTGTCTTTTGTTCCAGCAAAAATGCACATACCAAAGCGAAGTCTAGTAATTGGAAATCCAGCAAAAATAATTAAGCAAGTTTCAGATGAAATGATCGAGTGGAAAACGAAGGGTACTTCTTTATATCAAGCACTGCCAGGAGAATGTTTCCGAAGTTTAAAAGAATGTGAGCCCTTGCGAGAAATCGAAACAGACCGACCGAACCAAGAAGCTTTATTAAGTGCGTGGGAAAAAATCAAAAATAAGTAATACAAATTTGTACATTTAGCTATTGCTTCATATATAACTCAAGAGTAAGTTGATCAGGCGTTTTTGTTGTAAATAAAAAAATCATGTTAAATAAACAATTAGAATTGACCAATGAACAAACTTCTCCATTGTTCAGAATAATGTGGATTTTTAATGCAGACGAACCTGCAAGACGGCAATTTGAAAATAATATTTGTGCTTTTCATATCGGAAATGGATTAATTCTTTCTGTTGCACACAATCTCAAAACAGAAGCTAAAAATCTCAAATCCATCGACGAATCACTATTTTCTGATTCTGTTTTACCTTTTCTAAATCCAGAACAAATTCTGCTTTTCAATAGGTGTTATTCGGTTGATGTTTCCACAAATAAAAGGTATTTGAACACTTCTAATCCAAATGATCTACAATTGATTGGTGCGGCTTTGCAGCAAATAAATTTTGACACACGCTGGTTGACACTTTCTGAAAAAAAAAGTTGTCTTCCGCATCTGATTGTTCAATTTAAAAATGACCAATTCTATAACGATGGGCAATTGACTTCCCATTTTAATCCTACTTCTTATTTTCATGAACCTATTTTGAATCGCCATACTTTTTTGTTGGAAGTAGAATTGGTTGAAGCTTTCTACCAGGAAGATATTGCACTTTACAGAATTATCAATACGGAACAGAATATAATCGATCGACTTCCTAAAATAGAAATAGATTTTTCGATTTTAAACGACGCACAAAAAAACTATTACTGCTTACAAAGCTCTCCAGGCGGATCGTTAGGAAGACTTTTGAACAAAGCACAAATTGAAGGTTATTTGGACCATCATGCAACATTTGCAGATCGGTTTGGTGGAGATTTCACTTTTGAAGGAATGCGGTATTTAATACAGGGATATTTCCGTTTTGGCTCATCCGGTGCACCATACGTAGTATTTGATAGTAATTCAGGGAATTTTAAAGTAAATGCTATACAAAGCGAAGCATGCCCAATCCAACTTTCAATTTCCAACAACAAAGAAGGTAACTTTCAATATATAAATGCGCTGGCAACACCTCTTTCAATAATACAATCTAGACTTCAATCCTATATTTTTTTAAGCGCTTCCGGTAAAAAAGAAAATTAGATTTATTATAATATCCTAAAAATAAATAAGTTAAACTATTCTGATTAAAAAAACAATTGCATTTTAAAAAAGAAAAGCAATTAATTTACTTTTTTAAAATAATGTGTAAAACCAAAACCCACGATTAAAAAGGAAGTCGTTCTATTGAATTCTTTCGGATCGTATCCTCCAAAAGTTTCCAATCCAATCATACTTGGTTTATAACCAAAACCTTGAAATGCGTAACTGATAAAAAGGCGATAGGAGGAAAATTCATCCACTGTTAAAATAAAACCAACCGATGGTTCTAGATAAGTTGAATTAAATTGCACTATTGATTTCCCAAGTGAATCGCCACGATCTGAAATAAAATAATTTTGATCGTAACCGAATTTAACACTTAAATCTGTCGCAAATCGTTCATTATGAAATTTTTCCCATCCTGCTTTCAAGAAAATACCACCAGAATGCACACCACCCCTGACTGCGGATGGAACCTTGAATTGATTTATTGCAAAATAGGAATATCGCATTCCAGCTCCAGCAATAAAATTATTTTTTAATGCGAATTGGTAATATGGTGCAACACTTACCAGGCCTTGCATGATATTCTTAAATGGTTTATTGGAAAATGCATTAGGCAACCCCAATTCTATATTGAATGTATGCTTGCGCTCAAATACCTGCGAATTTGCAAGAAATGGAACAAGAAAAAACACTGCGATAAATATGAAATTAGGACGAATCATAGCACGTGAAAGTACAAAAATTATTTAAAAATTGTACACATCCAATTTCACCCGTTTTTATTCTACTTTCTAATCCATAATAATTGGAGAATTAATGCAATTGATATAATCCTTTTTTTATGGCATAAATAACCATACCGATTGAATTTCGAGCATTTATTTTGATTGCTATTCTAGATTTGTACCCTTCAATTGTGCGTATACTTTTGAACAAAATATCTGCTATTTCGCTATTGGATTTTTCTTGACAGATTAACAGTAAAACTTCTATTTCTCTATCTGTCAAAAGCACCTCCTCAAGAATTGGATTTATCTTTTCTGAATGCACTAGTTGATTTAATAGAACCCTTGAAATGTTTTCGTCGAAATAATACCCTTGGTTATGCACCGTAAAGATTGCATCCAACATTTTTTCAAAACTGCAGTTTTTGTCTAAATAAGCCCTTGCTCCTTTTGCGAAAAATTCAGTTATAAACAAATTTTCATAATGCATGCTCAACATTATTATTTTAATTTCAGGAAATTCTTTTTTTAAAATTTCAAAAGTCTCCGTTCCATTCAAATTTGGCATATTAATATCTAGCAATAAGATATCTATATTTTTACTTTTTAATTTATCTATGGCAATTTGACCATCCTCGGCAGTAAAAACTAAATCAATCGATTCTTCTTGCTCGAATAAAGCTGTATAGCCCTCTAGAACTATTTTGTGGTCCTCAGCAATAGCAAGTTTTATTTTTTTTAAACTCAATCGGTATTCTATTTAATTAAAGATAATTTCTTAAATTTTCAAAATTTGGCGTGAACATG
>CANJSS010000122.1 GCA_947476955.1 Flavobacteriales bacterium | reverse complement strand
TTCAGAAGAACGCACGACTCCAATCCGTCAGCTGACGGATTGTGCTCTACCAACTGAGCTACTCTCGCTTATATTATTTCAATTCCTTCTTTTCAGAAGAACGCACGACTCCAATCCGTCAGCTGACGAATTGTGCTCTACCAACTGAGCTACTCTCGCTTATTTCAATTTAAATCCCATTGAAGTGAAATCTAAAGTTTGTTACTTTTCAGGAGCCATTGCTTCCTAGTGTAACGGGCGACAAATGTAAAAAGTATTTCCAAAAATACAATACAGTTACAGCACTTTTTTTAAAGAAAATTTATCCGCCTGTAATTTTTTTAATTTCATTTAGCTTCATCAATGCTTCAACTGGTGTTAATGTGTTAATGTCTATCGCAACTAATTCTTCCCTAATCTGCTCTAAAACAGGGTCGTTAAGCTGGAAGAAACTTAGCTGCATGGAATCGGATGAAACTGCTTCCTTCACGCGTTCTTTCAGTTGTTTTTTGCCCGACATATTATGAGACGACTCCAATTCTTTCAACATAAGTTCGGCTCGAGAAAGCACTTGCTGAGGCATTCCTGCCAATTTGGCCACGTGTATACCAAAGGAATGCTCACTTCCGCCTGGAACTAATTTTCGCATAAACAGAATTTTAGCGCCAATTTCCTTTACCGAAACATTAAAATTTTGAATCCTATCAAATTTATTTGTCATTTCATTCAACTCGTGGTAATGTGTTGCAAAGAGTGTTTTTGCTCTTGCTGTGGGATTTTCGTGCAAGTATTCAGCGATAGCCCAAGCGATGGAAATTCCATCATACGTGCTTGTTCCGCGGCCAATTTCATCCAATAATATTAAACTTCGGTCGGAAAGATTATTCAAAATACTTGCCGTTTCATTCATTTCTACCATGAAAGTAGATTCTCCCGAAGAAATATTATCCGATGCCCCAACGCGTGTAAAAACTTTATCTACCAATCCGATTTCAGCCTTGGAAGCCGGAACGAACGATCCAATTTGAGCCATCAGACAAATTAATGCCGTTTGCCGTAAAATCGCACTTTTACCACTCATGTTTGGCCCCGTAATCATGATAATCTGCTGTGTGTCATTGTCTAGAAAAACATCGTTTGCGATATATTCTTCCCCAATTTTTAGCTGCTTTTCAATCACCGGATGTCTACCCTGCTCTATTTTGATTACATGGCTCATATTAATCTCGGGCAGAAAATAATTGTTTTCGATAGCAACATTTGCGAACGAAAGCAAACAATCCAATTGAGCGATTAACCTAGCATTTAACTGAATCGGCTGAATATAATCTGCCATTGTAAACACCAAATCGTGAAACATTTTCGATTCAATCGCATGAATTTTTTCTTCCGCACCTAGTATTTTTGATTCATATTCCTTCAGTTCTTCGGTGATATATCGCTCTGCACTAACCAATGTCTGCTTTCGGATCCACTGCGGTGGAACCTTGTCTTTATGGGTATTACGCACTTCCAGATAATATCCAAAAACATTGTTGAAGGAAATTTTCAAACTTGGAATTCCAGAAATTTCAGCTTCGCGTTGTTGCATTTCCTCTAAGTATTGCTTGCCATTCAAGGAAATTTCCCGCAATTCATCCAATTCAGTATTGCATCCTTCCCGAATTACAAATCCTTTACCAATTTGTACTGCAGGTTCTTCGACCAAAGTGGATTGAATTACCTGAATTAATTTTTCGCACGGATTTAATTTATGTGTTATCGCATGCAGGGAAGCGCTTTTCGTTGCTGCAATTCGTGCTTTAATCGGATCCATTTGGAGCAACGTTCGTTTTAACTGGATCACTTCTCTTGGATTTACTTTTCCGACAGCAACTTTTGAAATCAACCGTTCAATATCGCCAATAGCTTTTAGGCGTTCGCCAAGTTCATCTGAAACATCTACACTTTCCTTTAAATAAGAAACTGCTTGTAAACGCGCATTGATTGGTTTTTCATCTTTCAATGGAAGTACAATCCATCTCTTCATCATACGTCCGCCCATAGGGGTTTTTGTGCGGTCCAAAACATCTGAAAGCGTTGTTGCATTTTCATGCGGAGAACTAATTAATTCCAAGTTACGCACCGTAAACCGATCGAGCCAAACATAGCGTTCTTCTTCAATGCGAGAGATTGCTGTAATATGTCCTAAACGACTGTGCTGATTTTCGGATAAATAGAATAAAATTGCACCAGCTGCGATTACGCCATTATCCAAGTTTTCAATTCCAAATCCTTTTAAGGAATTCGTTTCAAAATGTTTATTTAAGGATTCGTTGGCAAAATCTTTCGCAAATACCCAATCCTCCAATCGGAAAGAGTGGAATTTATCCCCACAAAATTGCTGGTATTCGTTGGATTTATTTTTTGCATATACAATTTCACTTGGTTCAAAGCCTTGCACTAATTTGTCAATATATTCTATATTCCCTTGTGCGACGAGAAATTCGCCAGTAGAAACATCCAAGAAGGAAATTCCGTGTTCTGTTTTACCAAAATTAATTGCACACAAGAAATTATTTTTATTTTGATCTAGCACTTGATCATTGAACGAAACACCGGGAGTTACTAATTCTGTTACGCCGCGTTTCACAATGGTTTTGGTCATTTTTGGATCTTCCAATTGGTCACAGATTGCAACACGTTCCCCTGCGCGCACTAATTTTGGCAAATACGTATCAATAGAATGGTGAGGAAATCCTGCCAATTCAATTTCTGAGGAAGATCCAGCTCCTCGCTTTGTCAAGGTAATCCCAAGAATTTTGGAAGTTTTTATCGCATCTGCACCAAATGTTTCGTAAAAATCGCCAACACGGAACAGCAGTAAAGCTTGTGGATGTCTTGCTTTAATTTGATTGTACTGCTTCATCAAAGGCGTTTCACTCGCACTTTTTTCTATTTTACCTTTCGCCAAGTCTACTGATTTTGTGAATTTGTTGTGTAAATTTAACGCCAAGTAGCGAGTAGACAAAACTTCAGGGCTGCATCTTTTCAACAATATGAATAAAAAATTAAAATTATGGGAGTTGGAGCGTGTTTCGGAAGAAACATTCAAAAATCAAAAAAAATTCCCTGTTACTGTGATCTTGAACGATATTCGAAGTTTAAATAACATCGGATCCTTTTTCCGAACGGCAGATGCTTTCAATGTTGAAAAAATTTATCTGTGCGGTATCACTGCAAATCCACCGCACCGAGACATTCAGAAAACGGCACTTGGCGCAACAGAAACGGTTGTTTGGGAATACCGGCAATCTATTGTAGATTTGGTGAAGGAATTAAAAAACGATGGGATGACAATCTGTAGCATTGAGCAAACGGAGAAAACGACATTTCTGCAAGATGTTCCGAATTTAAGGGAGGAGAGATTCGCTTTAATTTTTGGAAATGAGGTAAATGGCGTGGATCAAGATGTAATTAATCTTTCTGACTACATTTTAGAAATACCACAATTTGGAACAAAACACAGTCTAAATGTCTCCGTTTGTGCTGGCGTTGTACTTTGGGAATTCACGAAAAAATACATTTAACCGAGGCACCTAGTTGGTAAACACTTTTCATGCTGCAAAAGAACAATTCATTTTTTGCATTGTTAGGTAAGTATTCACTAAATTTGCAGCGTTTTACACATAGAAAAATGATTCAAACAGACATACTAATTATCGGTGCGGGACCAGTAGGACTTTTCACTGTTTTCGAAGCGGGATTGCTTAAATTAAAATGCCATATGATCGATTCGCTCCCACAACCGGGCGGACAATGTTCAGAAATTTATCCGAAAAAACCAATATACGATATCCCAGGATTTCCAAGTGTTTTGGCAGGAGAATTAATTGCTAATTTAATGGAACAAGCTGCTCCCTTCAAACCAGGATTTACGCTTGGTGAGGCAGCCATTACAATTGACAAAACGGCGGACAATACCTTTATTGTGACAACGGTAAAAGGAACGAAACACGAAGCTCCAATTGTAATGATTGCAGGAGGTTTGGGCGTTTTTGAACCAAGAAAACCACCGATTGAAAATTTAGAAAAATTTGAAGACAAAGGCGTTGAATACATAATTAAAGATCCAGAATTTTACCATGGCAAGCGCGTTGTGATAGCTGGCGGAGGAGATTCGGCCTTGGATTGGTCCATTTTCCTTTCGGAAAAAAACATTGCAAAAGAAGTTGTTTTAGTGCATAGAAGTAGTTCTTTTCGAGGACATTTAGATTCCGTGCAGAAAGTAATTGATCTTGCTGGTTCTGGCAAAATAAAATTAATCACGGAGGCGGAGGTAACTGGAATAAATGGAGACGGAAATCTTACGAATATTGTGGTAACTCACCAAAAAGATGGTGAAATCATCGTTGAAACAGATCATTTCATTCCATTGTTTGGTTTGAAACCAAGTTTAGGTCCAATTGCAGATTGGGGATTTGAAATCGAGAAAAATGCAATTAAAGTGAATACCCTTGACTATTCCACTAATATTCCTGGAATCTATGCTATAGGCGACGTAAACACCTATGAAAACAAATTAAAACTTATTTTGTGTGGTTTTCACGAAGGAACAATGGCGGTGCAATCTGCATTTGCTAAAATCCACCCAGATAAAAAGAATATTTTAAAATATACAACGGTGAATGGGGTAACAGGATTTTAAATCCAGCTGCATTTATTTCCTTTTAATAGTTCAACAGATGAAAACGGTAAACGTTCACGAATTAAAGCAACTAATCGACGAAAAGCACGATTTTCAATTGATTGACGTGCGCGAAACTTTTGAGAATGAACTGTGCAATTTGAATGGGATTTTAATTCCAATGGCAGAAATCGTGTCCCGAGTTGATGAAATCAGCAAGGATAAAAAAGTTATACTACTATGTCGTTCAGGTATGCGAAGTGCCACTGTTATTACTTATTTAGAGCAAAATCACGGTTATTCGAATTTGTTTAATTTAACTGGCGGAATTCTTGCTTGGTCAGCAGAAATTGATCCAACAATGCCATCCTATTAAATGTAAAGTGTGAATCGTAAAAACATAAATGCTGTAGTTATACTGGGAATTATTTCTCTAGCCAGTATTTTAGTTGTTCAAATAGTTTGGATGCGCAAAACACTTGCTATACAGCAAACCAATATTGCGATTCAAGAAAAAGAAGACAGTTTAAATCTGCAACATTTTTCGGAACAGGTGCATATTTCGCTCCGCAACGTTTTGGAAGAAATTTCCACTCAAAAGGCAGATAGTTCTGACTTATACGGCGCTGTAAAACAAGTTAGAACAAACTATTTTACAGTGGATATTAATGAAGAACTCCACCCATATTATTTGGAAACCTTATTGAAGCGCGAATTTTACAACCAGAATATTAGGCAGGATTTTCAGTATGGCATTTACGATTGTTTCACAGACTCCATCGTTTTCGGAAATTTTATAAAATACACTGTTGATTCACTTTATGCGCCGGTTTCTGACACATTAGTTGGGATTACTTCCGAAAAACTGAGTTGGAAAAAAGATGGACATTACTTCACTGTATATTTTCCAAATACCATTTCAAAATCGGCGGAAGCCTCAACAGAACTATTGTCACCGTGGATCTATGTCTTAATAATTGTCGTTCTTGTTCTTGTGTTTTTCGGGTATTCCATAAATATCATTCTCCGTCAAAAAAGGCTTTCAGAGATAAAAACAGATTTCATTAACAACATGACGCATGAATTGAAAACGCCAATTTCCACAATTGGACTTTCGAGTGAAATGCTCTTGCGCAGCGACTTATCGAACGATCCGGAAAAATTAAAACGGTATGCTGGAATTATATTTAAAGAAAACAAACGACTCGAAAACCAGGTAGAACGCGTTTTAAATGTTGCAAAATTGGACAAGGAGCATCTGGTTCTTCAAAAAGGAAAAATGGATTTACACGCACTTTTGGAGGACGCAAAAGATAATTTCATGTTCAATCAATTGGAGAAAGCAGGTGCAATTCATTTGGATTTAGCCGCTAAAAATGCAGAAATCTTAGCAGATCCAGTCCATATTACCAATGTTGTATACAACCTGCTTGATAATGCACTAAAATATTGTGACAAAACGCCGGAAATTAGGATTGCAACATACAATGAGAAAAACGGTGTAATTCTAGAATTCACCGACAATGGAATAGGTATAAAACGGGAAGATCTAAAAATGATTTTTGATAAATTTTACCGTGTTCCAACTGGAAATATTCACAATGTAAAAGGCTTTGGGCTGGGATTATTCTATGTGAAATTATTAATTGATGCACATGGAGGTAAAATCGATGTTAAAAGTACATTGGAAAAAGGAACGGTATTTACAATTTGGCTACCTTTTTAATTATTTGTTTTCTTGAGATTTGCATTTGGTTGAGGAAACAAACCCTCGCGTGTAATTTTATCTCCCTTTTTAAAAACCATTAACCTTTCATTCGCCGCCTGGCCATTAATTTTGCAGTCCAAAATAAAATAGTCTTTCGCTTCGAGCAATATCTTGTAATCCCCACTTTTCTTATTGCTACCGATTGTAAATACAATTGATTCTCTCCTAATTTCCACCGTTATTGGGCTATCTTCAACTGAAAGCAAATCCTTACCACTATCCATAAGAAATGCTGGGATTTTCCCTTTATAAATACCATAATATTTAGGCTTTAATTGAATCGGTCTTTGAGATAAACCAATCATTGGAAAAACTAGAAAAAGAACAAGGAGAAAACGCATCATGTAACAAATATAATTTTTTTAGAAATACAATAATTTAAATTAGTATTTTATTCAACGTCATTCTTGGTGCCAAGGTACGCCCAATCACCCTGAAGTTTATAGCATTCGTAGCGCTCAAAAGGCAAAATCGCTGTTAATTTTTCTTTGTACGGAAAAAAATTAACGTGTTCATCCAACGTATAATAAAAAAATCTTTGGCACGGCGTAACAATAAACAATTGCTTTTTTGTGATTCTTTTCAATTCAGAAATACAGGTTTCCAACTGCAATAAATGTTCAATGGTATGGCAACATATTACCACATCAAAAGCATTATCTTCGAAAGGTAATTTTTCGATATTTCCGTGAACGTAGGTAAAAGATTCTTCCCCTGTTGCAACTTTAATATCAAAACCTGTGCGACTTATCGAAGGAAATTTTTGTTCAATTTTTCCGAGAAGGTAGCCACTACCACAGCCAATATCGATAATATTAGTTGCTTTTGGATCAATAGCATTTAAAATAAAATCAATGCAAGCACCGTTCATATCCGTAGCGCGATTTCTAGAAATCGTATTCAAATTATTATAAAAAGACGCATATTGTTCGGGAGAATAGGCGTAAACTTTACTTTTAAACTGCATCACATCTCGGATATTTCTACCACGATAAGCAAACAGAT